>NZ_LASY01000210.1:0-265 GCF_000973155.1 Grimontia sp. AD028
AAGCCGAAACCGAACGTTGCTTTGAAATCATAGACACTTGGCGGGAACGACTGAGCTCTATCAGTTGGTTTATGCGCCTGCTGAATCAACATATTGCCACTGAAGCGAATCGTGAAGACCAGTGTACGGGGCACTTCTGGGAAGGGCGTTTTAAAAGCCAGGCTTTGCTCGATGAAAAAGCCTTAGCTGCGGCGATGGCCTATGTTGACCTCAACCCCATACGGGCAGGCATGGCAGACACGCCAGAATCCTCTGACCACACATC
>NZ_LASY01000211.1:0-1694 GCF_000973155.1 Grimontia sp. AD028
AGTTGACTGACGTCGTGCTCGTTGTTGTCCCTTTTTGATGGAGGTGATTACACCTACAAAGGGACGCCGCGATCACAACGCCAGTCAAACTCGCTGAATCCGGCATCTTCAGGTTGTTTGGGTATATTATAAAATTATTCGCCAAATTGTTTGCATGAAGACACCTAAATTCTCCTGTTCACCATCGGCGCTTCCATAAGAGCTCTCATTCATTGAGTTTATTTTCATAATCTCATTTGTGGGAGCCCATTTTTACTGGCTTTGAGCGATTCTTGCTGTGATGTTCAGGCGCTTGTCGTAATTATTTTTTAATCGTTGTAGGCGCGATTACGTGCAGTTGTTTTGATGGAACTCAAGCGGCTGTAAAGCCGCAGGGATGATTGAAATGAAAAAAACGATGATTACAGCGTCGATAATCGGCGCGGCAGTGGGCTTTAATGCATACGCATACACGGTTTATTCCAGTGATGAGTCAGCACTTGATATTGGTGGTCGTATCGAGCCTCGATTCAATGTTTCCGATGCAAATGAAGTAAACGCAAATGGCACTGCGAATGGCAACAGCTCATTCAAAGACATGAGCCGTGCAAGGCTACATTTTGCTGGAGAAACCAGTGTTAATGACAGTGTTAGTGTTTTTGGCTTTTATGAAGCGGAAATGACAACGGAAGATTCCGAGATCGACAACCGATACATGTTCGCTGGCTTTGACACCAACTTTGGTGCCTTCTCATACGGTAAGCAGGACTCTTCTCAGGTCATTCTGACCAATGTCACCGATATCATGGAAACCTTTGGTGGCAGTGCGGCTGATATCGTTGTTGGTAACCAAGACAAGTTAGAAAACAACTTTGTTTATATGGTAGAAACGCCAGTGGGCGTAACAGTGACATTGAATTATGTGGCTGCTGACGAAAAGGACAATGATTCTGCAGGTGGCTCTATCTATTACGAGAGCCCCATTGGATTAGATATCGGTGCTGGTTATGTTTCAGGCGATCAGAGAACTGGGACTGGTTTAGCCAGTGTCGAGGTCGACCAATATGACGTAGCTCTATCTTATACTTTCAACGATTTCTACATTGGCGCTCTCTATGTCGCTGGTGAAGTTGATAACGTTGATATAGACGGTTACGAGATTGCTCTGGCGTATAACATCAATGACTATGTCTTCCGGTATGTCTTCAACTATCGCGATTCAGATAATGCTTCTCATGATGTCGACTACAACGCAATTGAAGGTGTTTACAACGTCACTGACAATTTTGTCGGCTATGCGGGTTATGAATTTAACCGCTTGGATGGCAAGCAAAATGATGACCAGCTGCAAGCCGGTGTCCGATATACGTTCTAATGGGTGAATGAAACTAAAAAGCGGAGCCTAATGGCTCCGCTTTTTTGGTTATTAAGCCTGCCCGGAAGCTTGAAGCTCAAGAGGGGAGATAAGCGAATGATTTCCTTAAAGGACAAAATGGAAATCATGCAAGCTTTTGGTACGACCAAAAAATGGCTCATTGCGTTGAGATACCACATTCTGGATGGCTTAGTAACGATAATATCCTTTCTACCTTAACCCGAGTTGAATATACCCAAACAACGTGAAGATGCAGGATTCAGCGAGATTGACTGGCGTTATTATCGCGGCGTTCCTTTGCCGGTGTAGTCACCTCCATCAAAAAGGAACAACAAAGAGC
>NZ_LASY01000212.1:0-281 GCF_000973155.1 Grimontia sp. AD028
CACTTTCGATACATCGCCACAGCGGTGGATCACAAAAATCTGTTCCCCCTTAGTTCAGTCGGTAGAACGGCGGACTGTTAATCCGTATGTCGCAAGTTCAAGTCTTGCAGGGGGAGCCACTTTTTAGATGATTGGTTTTCGAACGAGTCATCGGTTTGTCGAAGTATCGCTTCGCGATTTGTCGCAAGCCTAGGCGGCCCCGTTAAGTCTTACAGAGGAGCCACTTTCGATACATCGCCGCGGCGGTGAATCACAAAAATCTGTTCCCCCTTAGTTCAGTC
>NZ_LASY01000213.1:0-353 GCF_000973155.1 Grimontia sp. AD028
GTGCTTTCGAACACAGGCTTGCCGTCAGCATCCAGGTTATCTGTGGTGATGACGCCCACAGTGAACTCGGTGTCACCCGGCTTCACAGTGACCTCAAAGGTGCCGTCAGCATTCACCGGTACCTCGTCGCCGTTGACGGTGACCGTGGTGCCCGTGAAATCGACGTTTTTGTCGGCACTGTCACTGGCCAGAGTCATGGTGACCGTGGTGTCGGAAGTGCTCTCGTTGGTCAGGGTGACGGTGAAGGTCGCCGTGTCCCCTTCAGTCACGGTTGGGCTGGTGATGCTCGCCACGTCCGGGCGGTCATCGCCACCACTTGGCGGTGGGTTAGCACCCGTGCCATCGTCAGCGAT
>NZ_LASY01000214.1:0-352 GCF_000973155.1 Grimontia sp. AD028
GTGCTTTCGAACACAGGCTTACCGTTAGCATCCAGGTTATCTGTGGTGATGACGTCCACGGTGAACTCGGTGTCGCCCGGCTTCACAGTGACCTCAAAGGTGCCGTCAGCATTCACCGATACCTCGTCGCCGTTGACGGTGACCGTGGTGCCCGTGAAATCGACGTTTTTGTCGGCACTGCCACTGGCCAGAGTCATGGTGACCGTGGTGTCGGACGTGCTCTCGTTGGTCAGGGTGACGGTGAAGGTCGCCGTGTCCCCTTCAGTCACGGTTGGGCTGGTGATGCTCGCCACGTCTGGGCGGTCGTCGCCACCACTTGGCGGTGGGTTAGTGCCCGTGCCATCGTCAGCGA
>NZ_LASY01000215.1:0-233 GCF_000973155.1 Grimontia sp. AD028
GTGATATTGGCCTTGTAGCCATTAGAGGCATTGAGTACGACTTCTTTCAGGAAAGTGCCGGACTTGGTGTAAACATGCACCTTGCCGTTATAGTCTGCCCCGAAGTTGGCCTGATGAAGGCCGTCATTAAAGTTGAGCTGCACCGTGCTGTTGGTGGTGGAGGTGTTGGTCATATTGACCGTCCAGCCGACCCAACCATCTTCCGCCGCATTCTGCAAATGGGTAATGCTGGC
>NZ_LASY01000216.1:0-342 GCF_000973155.1 Grimontia sp. AD028
GCGGTGTCAGTCACGGTTGCTGTGATGGTGTAATCGCCTTCGCCAGGTAATTCGCCGCCCGTGCCGCCCAAATCTTCCGGCGACAGGGTCACAGGCACAGCAGTGCCGTCAGTCCAGCCACCAGGGACAGTGGTCGTCACTTCATTGGTGGTGCCATCCGGCTGGGTCACAGTGACAGTGATGGTGTCGCCAGGCTGAGTGCCTGTTGGTGGGGTGACCAGCACTTCCACGCCGTCAGTCAACTCTTCTTCACCTACGCCGCCGGAGGCTTCAGGGATCACTACAGTTGGTGCTTCATCGGTGCCGCCGGTGCCGGTGCCTTCGCCCGGTGCGGTGGTATCA
>NZ_LASY01000217.1:0-248 GCF_000973155.1 Grimontia sp. AD028
GGCGACACCATCACTGTTACAGTGACCCAGCCGGATGGCACCACCAATGAAGTCACGACCACTGTCCCTGGCGGCTGGACAGACGGCACCGCTGTGCCTGTCACTCTGTCACCGGAAGATCTGGGTGGCACGGGCGGTGAATTGCCTGGCGAAGGCGATTACACCATCACAACCACTGTGACTGACAGTGCCGGTAACACCTCGGCACCAAGCACGGAAACCGGCTTTACCGTTGATACCACGGCACC
>NZ_LASY01000218.1:0-866 GCF_000973155.1 Grimontia sp. AD028
GCAACCGTGACTGACACCGCAGGTAACACCTCGGCATCAAGCACAGAAACCGGATTTACCGTTGATACCACCGCACCAAGTGCAACAACCACTCAGCTCACTATTAATCCAATTTCTGCAGACAATATTGTCAACGCAGAAGAGAGTAACAGTTCCATATCAGTAACTGGATCTGTCTCTGGTGAATTCACAGCCGGAGATTTGGTTACTATTTCTGTTAACGGAAATGACTTCTCGGGTACTGTATCTTCTTCAGGTCAGTTCTCAATCTCGGTTCCAGGTAACCAATTAGTCGCCGATCCTAACTCAACCATCAATGTCCAATTGGAAGCAACTGATACCGCAGGTAATACTGGCGTTATCACCTCCACTCAGAGCTATGGTGTTGATCTCGCAGCACAAGCTGTCATCACTCTGGATGCCAATATCGCTGGCGATGGTGCAATAAACTATGCGGAATCTCAGCAAAACATCGATATAACCGGTGTCGTTCGAGGGGATGTAAAACCCGGTGATATTGTCACCGTGACAGTTAACAGCACAGACTATACGGGCGTAGTCAAGTCTGATAATACGTTCTCGGTTGCGGTCTCCGGAGCAGATCTTGCTGCTGCAGGTGATAAAACCGTTACCGCTAGCGTAACGGCTATCGACAATGCAGGGAACTCCATCACCGTTTCTGATTCAGAGACCTACACAATATTTAAGGCGAAGGTAGAGTCCGTTACTCACCTACGCGATGGCGTAGAAGGCGGAACAACGCCAGGTTGGACAGTCAATTTTGACCAAGCAGCACTTGAAGACACCACTGTTCGTCTGAATTTCAACGACAGCTACCATCAGGCAAAATTTGGCGAAGATTATTC
>NZ_LASY01000219.1:0-1210 GCF_000973155.1 Grimontia sp. AD028
CCCAAAGTGTCAGGCATAAAAATGGCGGGATAACCCGCCATTTTTGTTTTCACCTGTTTAGTTGAGCTTCTCTATCATCAATCTGGCTTCATCCTTAAGATTGGCATCGCCGCTTTGCATCACCTTCTCCAGAAGCTGAATTGCGCCGTCTACATCGTTCATCTCAAGGTAGGCTTTCGCCAGATCCATATTAGTTGCTGCTTCACCACTGCTGTCTACATCTGCAGGTTGGATATCACTCAGCACATCAGGGAAGTCTTCCAAACCGACATCTAAATCCATCTTCAGTGAATCAGGGTCTTCCTGAGGTGCACCGTCATCTTTCATCAGATCATCGATGCTGATGTAATCCTCACTCGGAGACGACTCTTCAACCAGTTCGCTTTCCACGTCGTCCAGCAAACCGTCCAAGTCACCTTCCAGATCCATAGACTTGATATCATCACCCAAAACTTCCGGCTGCTGAGACCAATCTTCGCTTTCAAGCTCCGGCTCTGGTGCCTGCTCAGCACTCCAAACATCCGTTTCTTCTTCCGGAATGTCGAGCTCTTCAGTACTGAAATCACCGAGCCCTGAGTGTTCATCATCCAAATTTTCTGAAAGCAACGCTTCCATATTAAGGCCAGCAACCTGATGATCGTCATCATCCAGCTGTGCCAGATCGTCCAACTCCGCCGCGCGGTATGGCGCTTGGGAAACCGGTGCTGAAAATTGAGTGAAGCCTTCATCTTGGGACTGTGGCAGGAACTCTTCCAGTTCCCGCTGTTCATCTAACGCTGCTGATAGAGCATCCTCTTCGTCAAACTCACCCAACTCGTCAAGCCCAATAGGCTCCACTTTCGGGAACGCAAGGGTATTTGGCTCAGTGGCGGTGAAGGCTTGTGCGTCCGAATCAGCCTCTGTTTCTTGCTGAACTTCTTCTTGCTCTTCCTGACTCAGTTCATCTTGAAGTGCTTGAATATCTTCAAGGTCGCTTTCTGCTTCTTCTGGCAGAGTTTCCTGAGAAGCTGGCAGTTCAACATCATATTCCTGCGCGGCATCCTCTTCGGTGTATTCAGGCAGATTCTCTAAGTCCAGCGGCGTGTCGTCGTCTTCTGGGAGCGAGTCGCTGCTTGTCTCTGGCTCACCTTCACTGTCCGCTAACGCTGCCTCTTCGTCATACTCCGGCAAAGAAGACAAATCCAATGGAGCTTCTGCTTCTGCTTCTGCT
>NZ_LASY01000022.1:0-32940 GCF_000973155.1 Grimontia sp. AD028
CTCATGTAGACTAGCTACACGTCAAAGCCTCTGCCTTGCATAAAACCCCCACAAACTGCTGCAAAAATCATCACCAAAGATCAACAGACCCTAATATCCTACGCTTGACCAAGCCACCGAGACCCTGTTAACTGTTGCCATCTTTATAAATTGACAGGGTTTGTCATGTCTGCAAAGCACCCCATTATTGCAGTCACCGGTTCGTCCGGCGCAGGGACTACCACCACCTCAGACGCATTCCGCAAGATTTTCAACATGATGAAGATTAGCGCCGCTTGGGTGGAAGGTGACAGTTTTCACCGGTATACCCGTCCTGAAATGGACGTGGAAATCCGTAAAGCCAAAGAACAGGGCCGTCATATCAGTTACTTCGGCCCAACTGCCAACGACTTCCCAAGGCTCGAATCTTTCTTCAAGGAATACGGTGAGGAAGGCACGGGTCAGTTCCGTCGCTACCTACACACTTTTGATGAAGCTGTACCTTATAACCAAATGCCGGGCACCTTTACAGCTTGGCAGGACTTGCCGGAAAACACTGACTTGATGTTCTATGAAGGGCTTCATGGCGGTGTGGTAGAAGGTGACATCAACGTCGCACAACATGTTGACCTGCTGATCGGCATGGTGCCAATCGTGAACCTGGAGTGGATCCAGAAGTTTGTCCGCGACACCCGCGACCGTGGGCATTCCCGCGAAGCGGTAATGGATTCCATTGTTCGTTCGATGGACGACTACCTGAACTACATCACACCGCAGTTCAGCCGAACCCACATCAACTTCCAGCGTGTCCCAACGGTAGACACTTCAAATCCACTCAACGCAAAAGGCATCCCAAGCTTGGATGAAAGTTTTGTGGTGATCCGTTTCCGTGGCATCAAGAAAGTCGATTTCCCTTATCTGCTCTCAATGATCCAAGGGTCTTTTATGTCCCGTCATAACACCCTGGTTGTGCCGGGCGGCAAGATGAGTTTCGCCATGGAATTGATTATTCGTCCTCTTATCCAGCAGCTGATTGAAACCGGCAAAATCAGCTAGTACCACTGAACTCATCTACCACGTTTAAACGTAATCCGCCATCGATAAAATCTATCGCGGATTACGTTTTTATTCATTAGACCGAATAACAAACCTGTCCTTAACTTAATCTTGATGGTTACTTTTTAACCAACAGAAGCAAGACAATGTCATAAAAGAGGACAGAGCCATGTCACTGAAAGGAACCAAAACCGAGCAAAACCTCAAAGACGCCTTTGCCGGTGAAAGTCAGGCAAACCGCCGATATCTCTATTTCGCATCAAAAGCAGACATTGAAGGCTACAACGATGTCGCCGCCGTTTTCCGCTCAACGGCCGAGGGTGAAACGGGCCACGCACACGGCCATCTGGAATACCTGGAGGAGGTGGGCGATCCTGCGACAGGGTTACCTATGGGTAACACCGCAGAAAACCTCAAAGCGTCGATTGCCGGTGAAACCCACGAATACACTGATATGTATCCGGGCATGGCCGCCACGGCGCGCGACGAAGGTTTCGATGAGATCGCAGACTGGTTTGAAACGCTCGCCAAAGCAGAGCGAAGCCACGCGAACCGCTTCCAGAAAGCACTCGACAACCTCGACAGCTAGTCGCACAAAAGGGCGGCCAGTCCGCCCTTTCAGAGCGCAATAGGCGCTAATGACGATAACGCACAGTGACTGCCGGAAACCGGCACAACCAGTAGCAGGGACACGTCATGAAAGAAAAACGCGAAGGAGGCATTGAAGCCCCCACCCGCCACGCCATTGAGTGGCAATCCCCAGACTTTTACGATCGCGAAAAGCTCGAAGCTGAAATGGAGCGCGTCTTCGACGTTTGCCACGGCTGCCGCCGCTGCGTGAGCCTCTGCGATTCATTCCCCACCCTGTTTGACCTCATTGATGAATCCGAAACCTTCGAAGTCGATGGCGTTGATAAGAAGGATTACCAAAAAGTCGCAGATCAATGCTACCTCTGTGACATGTGTTATATGACCAAATGCCCCTACGTGCCGCCGCATGAGTGGGAAATCGACTTCCCTCACCTGATGCTTCGCGCCAAAGCGGTGAAATTCCACGAGCAAGGTGCATCGCTGCGGGACAAACTGCTTTCCAGTACAGACTTAGTGGGTGGTATGGCAACGATTCCCATTGTGGATGTCACCGTGAACGCGATGAACAAAAACCATGCGTTTAGAAGCGTGCTTGAGAAAGCCGGCGTGCACAAAGACGCTATTGTGCCGACATACGACAGCAACACCATGCGAAAACGTGTTGCCTCCATGGTGAAAGACATCACGCCAGAACCTGTTGGCGAAACCACAGGGAAGGTGGCTATGTTCACCACCTGTTACGGCAACTACAACAGTCCAGAACTCGGTGAGGATTTCTACAAGGTCTTTCAGAAGAACAATATCCATATCGAAGTGGTCGGCAAAGAGCGTTGCTGCGGTATGCCCAAAATGGAACTGGGCGATTTAGAAAGTGTTCAGCGCGCCAAAGAAGAAAATATTCCGCAGCTTCTTGCGATGGTAGAGAAAGGGTTCGACCTTATCGCACCGGTGCCATCCTGCGTGCTGATGTTCAAACAGGAGCTTCCGCTCTTGTTTCCCAATGACCCGGATGTCGCCAAAGTCCGCGATGCCTTCTATGACCCCTTCGAATACCTGATGCTTCGCCACAAAGCCGGCAAGCTCAACACCGAGTTCGATACGCCGCTTGGTGACATCAGCTACCATGTCGCCTGTCATCTTCGCGTGCAGAATATTGGCCTAAAAACCGCAGATCTGCTCCGTTTGGTGCCTGGCACTCAGGTTGCACCGGAGCAACGCTGTTCGGGTCACGACGGGACTTACGCGGTGAAAGTGGAAACGCATGATAAGGCTGTGAAAATTGGTCGTCCCGTGGCAAAGAAAGTGAAGCAAGCCAGCGCCGACTACTTTGCCAGTGACTGCCCGATGGCAGGTGCGCACATTGCCAAACTGGCGGAGGTGGATAAACCCATTCACCCCATGACCTTATTGAGGAAGGCCTACGGCCTGTAACAGGGAGCGAAAACCATGGAAAAACTGACTGCAGATGACTTAATGACGCTGGAGGATTACGCCCGCGCACGCGCCCAGTTCCGTCACCAAATCATGGAGCACAAAAAACACCGCTTCGTGAAGCTTGGGGATCATGCAAGGCTGATTTTTGAAAACCGTCAGACTATCCAATACCAGATTCAGGAAATGCTGCGTATTGAGCGCATCTTCGAGCCAGAGGGCATTGCGGAAGAATTGGATGCCTACAATCCTCTGATCCCTGATGGCAACAATCTGAAAGCCACCATGATGATTGAGTATGCTGACCCAGACATCAGGAAAGTAGAACTCGCCAAGCTCATTGGCGTGGAGAACAAGGTCTGGCTGAGAGTCGGCAACGATGCGAAGGTTTACCCTATCTGCGATGAGGACCTTGAGCGCGACAATGACGAAAAAACCTCGAGCGTGCACTTTATGCGATTCGAACTGACACCCCCAATGATCACCGCCCTGAAAAAAGGTGACGCACTGACCGCGGGCGTTGATCATCCCGCACTCGAACTCAGCGTGACGATCAGCGATGAGGTGAGAAATGCGCTGTCTGATGATCTCGACATACCACAGATGAACTAAAGGAGGGCTACCCCTCCTTTTCATTCTTACCGTTTGATGTTCAGGCTTTTTGTTACATGATCAAGCCGCCTCAATCACCTCATAACTGTGGGTCATTTCCACTCCTGCACCTAGCATCAAGCAAACAGAGCAGTATTTCTCGAGGCTGTCTTTCACCGCAGAGGCTACCCGGCTTTCATCAAGCGCTTTACCTGTCACGACAAAGTGAATATTGATTTTGGTAAACAGCTTTGGTGATTGCTCACGGCGTTCAGCACTTAGCTCAGCCACACAAGAAACCACCTGCTGTGCACCTTCTCTCAGTGCTGCAACCACGTCGACAGAGCTACATCCGCCCGCGCCCATCAGCACCATTTCCATCGGACTTGGGGCATTTGCACCACCGTTTCCATCCATCACAATGCTATGGCCGGAATTTGACAGTCCGAGGAAGGTCTCATTTCCACACCAATTGACGCTCGCTTGCATTTCTTACCTCCATTTACTTTCAGGGTCGTGATCTTGTCCACGTTTTTAGCCTTTAATAGGGGGAGAAGTCCATATCAAAATCAAGAAATCGTGCTGGAAAAAGGATAAACTCAATGACTCAAACAGAGAGCTTGTAGCCTGACTGCCGACACTTTATGCTATCCAACGGACTTGTGCCGCAGGACGGTGGGCTAAGGAAGACTCATCAGGCAACAACTGCAGAGGAAATGAGATATATGGTTCCAGGAAAACCTCAAACAGACCCAACACTAGAGTGGTTCCTTTCACACTGCCACATTCATAAGTACCCTTCGAAAAGTACTCTTATCCACGCGGGTGAGAAAGCAGAAACGCTGTACTACATCGTGAAAGGCTCTGTGGCTGTACTGATCAAGGATGAAGAAGGCAAAGAGATGATCCTCTCTTACCTCAACCAGGGCGACTTCATTGGCGAACTTGGCCTATTTGAGGAAGATCAGGAGCGTACCGCTTGGGTTCGCGCAAAATCTCCATGTGAAGTTGCAGAAATCTCATTCAAGAAATTCCGCCAGCTGATCCAGGTTAACCCAGACATCCTGATGCGCTTGTCTTCTCAGATGGCTCGCCGTCTGCAAGTGACCAGCCAGAAAGTTGGTGACTTGGCGTTCCTGGACGTAACTGGTCGCATCGCTCAGACGCTGCTGAACCTGGCAAAACAACCAGACGCAATGACTCACCCAGACGGTATGCAAATCAAGATCACCCGTCAGGAAATTGGTCAAATCGTTGGCTGTTCACGTGAAACCGTTGGCCGCATCCTGAAGATGCTGGAAGAACAGAACCTGATTTCTGCACACGGTAAAACCATCGTGGTATACGGTACTCGCTAAGCGTACCCAGCCTAAAAAGAAAGCCACCGTTTATGCGGTGGCTTTTTTGTTTGCAGCGTGATCGTGATCACGTCGATTTTCCAGCGAATGTCATTATTCAGTGCTAATTTTCAATGCAAGCTATGTATGCATTCGCATGCAGTCGTTGTATTAGGGAACATCGACATGGACATGGAAATCCAGCACTTTTCACAACCGTCTCAGCAAACGCCAGTTTCCGCTACCCCGGGCCACCTCAGCACTGAGTTGACTGGCTTTAGCGACCCATCGCACTACCACATTCAGTGCATGCTAGGCGAGGACAGACGTCGTTTAGACACGCCTTCAGCGGAAGATTGGCCAACCACGCAATCCTACTGAGTTAGCCTTTCACTGATGAAGCGTTACTGATCGGTACTCTCGAAGATTTTGTCTGCTGATGCTTCGACAAAACCTTGGTAGAGAGAGCCGTCAGCCAGCGGGTAACGCTTGGCAAATTCGTAGAATCCGCCAGGAATGGTTTGTTCGCCGTCGCTGAAAACCACACTCACTTTGTCAGCCATGGTCGATGACTGCTCCAGACACACTTCCGGACTACCTTTCACTTCCCCGCCAGACTCATTGATGGCAAAGCCAGACTGGCGCAGCAGGTCATTGACGCCTTTTACTGTGTCCAACGTACTCAGCTGATTCACACTGACAGTAAAATGGTTGGCGCCAAAGCCATGCGCTGACAACCAGCCTGCATATTCACTTTCATCAGCCAGTTTCTTGTAAGTATCAAAGTCGATATCCCACAAACGGCCACCGTAAAGGAAAGCAGGATCATTTAATGCGGCATCATCCACTTGGTCCACCAGCGAGCGAACTGCCAGTTGAAGCTCTGAAGAGCATTGACCGACCAACAGCTCACTGATGAAAACTTTAGGTGCATCAGGGTTCGGATGTTCAAAATGGCGTGCGAACAGCTTCTTAGCTTTGAATTCATATTCGCCCTTTGGCTCATAGCCGATAGCAATGAAAGGCGCAGCCAGCCTGTCGAGACCCACTTTTGGCAACGCAAAGGTACGCAGTGCAATGTGGTCATTCAGCAGCGGCGTGCCTTCTTCCAGCAGCTGATGAACCTTTGCTGCTGAAGGGCACAGGCGTGCAGTGTAATCTTTCCAAAGTCCGTCGAATAAAGCCTGAACGCGTTCCATCACATCCTCCTGAATGCTTGTGATTGCGGAATATTAAAGCGAGAGCCCTGGGCTCAATTGTGCTGGCAGTGAAACGTCTTCACCTTCCATCGATGCCATCGGGTAAGCGCAGTAGTCTGCCGCGTAGTAAGCGCTTGGACGAAGGTTACCCGACGCGCCAGGTCCACCAAACGGTGCATCACCGCTTGCGCCCGTCAACTGTCGGTTGCGGTTTACAATGCCTGCGCGGATATGGTCGAGGAAGTAATCCCACTCAGCGTCATCGGTGGATACCAGACCCGCAGACAACCCATAGCGGGTATCATTGGCAAGCTCGACAGCCTGTTCCAGCGAATCATAACGAACCACCTGAAGCAGTGGGCCAAAGTATTCTTCATCTGGCAGCTCAGCAACTTTGCTCACTTCAATAATGCCTGGAGACACCACAGCATCGTGCAGCAACTCGGCTTTCAGCAGTGGTTCGCCACCCAGAGATTCAAGATTCGCCTGCGCAGCCAGAATGCCTTCTGCGGCGCGCACAGAAATCTGCGCGCCCATAAACGGCGCTGGCTCATCAAACTGGCCACCGACGCGGATATTCTTGGTCATCTCGACCAAACGGGAAAGTAAGGCATCGCCCTTGTCACCCTTCGGCACATAGAGTCGACGGGCACAGGTACAACGCTGACCTGCGCTGATAAAGGCTGACTGGATGATGGTGTATGCCGTGGCATCTACTTCGCCGTAGTCATTTGAAATCACCATCGGGTTGTTACCGCCCATTTCAAGCGCCAGCATTTTGCCCGGCTGACCTGCAAATTGACGGTGGAGGATATGGCCAGTATTGGCACTGCCGGTAAACAGCAGGCCATCAATGCCTTTTGATTGCGCCAGCGCTTCACCGGTTTCTCGACCACCCTGAACCATGTTGATCACGCCCTCAGGTAAACCCGCTTCAATCCAGAGCTTAAGGGTTTCTTCGGCCGTTTTCGGCGTCAGGTCTGATGGTTTGAACACCACAGTGTTACCCGCTAGTAATGCCGGAACAATGTGACCATTCGGCAAGTGCCCAGGGAAGTTATATGGGCCAAATACCGCCATCACACCCAGCGGGCGATGACGCAGCACCGCTTGTGTGCCCGCTACGTCTTTTGCCCGTTCACCAGTACGTTCCTGATAGGCACGCAAAGAGATACCGATTTTTCCGACCATGGCCGCCGCTTCTGTGCGCGTTTCCCACAGTGGTTTACCGGTTTCTTCGGCGATCACTTTCGCAATATGCTCGCTATTTTCTTTTACTTTTTCCGCGAAACGCTCCACCAGCGCCTGGCGCTCGGTAAACGGCGTTTTTTTCCAGCTGATAAACGCACAACGCGCGGCATCAACCGCCGCTTCCACTTGCTCAGGCGCGGCCGCTTTGCCGGACCAGACCGCTTCGCTGTTAAATGGGTTGAGCGATTCGAACGCGTCGCCCTTACCCTCAATGGCTTTGTTCTCAATCCATTGTGTCATTGATCGTCTCTCCTAAACCGACACCAGACGCACGGTATCTCCATCTTGTACAAACAGCGCTTCTGCCACTTCCTTGCTGATGAGCACTTCATTGCGCTCTTCATCGACACCAACCTTGGTTGCAGTGGCGCGGAAGTTTTCAAAGTCACTGTTACAGATCAAATAATCCTGTGCGCTGCTGTGCTCGGCGATCTTCACTCTTGCGGTGAATGACCGACGAATAGAATCTATGTTCTGGCGAAGGCACTCTACCGTTGGGCCAGCATCGAAAATGTCGACATAGCCACGGCAAGTGAAACCTTCTTTTTCCAGAAGGCGAAGTGCCGGACGGGTTTTCTCATGCACCTGTCCAATCACTTCACGCGCTTCTTCACTCAATAGACTCACGTAGATTGGCAGCTTAGGCATCAGATCAGCGATGAAGCCTTTCTGGCCCGTTCCTGTCAGGTAGTCTGCCAAGGTGAAATCAATCGAGAAGAAATGCTCTTTAAGCCAAGCCCAGAATGGCGAGTTTCCGTCTTCATCAGATACACCGCGCATTTCTGCGAAGATGACGTCGGAGAATTTTTCCGGGAACTGGGCCAGCATCAGGAAGCGGCATTTAGACAGCAATTTACCGTTCAATCCCTGACGGAACTCAGGGCGCAGGAACAGGGTGCAAATTTCCGTTGCACCCGTGTAGTTGTTCCCGAAGGTCAGTACTTCCACCACGTTATGCACATCCAGACGACGTGAATGGTGAACGATTTTACTGATGTGGTAGCTGTAAAACGGGTTGTCCAACCCAATGGCCGCTTCAATGCCGGTGGTGCCTGCCACTTCGCCAGTTTCAGTGTCTTCCGCTACCATCAGGTAACCTTCCATGCCCGGTGCTTGTGCGTTACGGGCGAAACTGTCCAGCGAGTGATCAATACGGCCTTTAATCAGGGTTTCGTCAACAGGGAGCGACGTAAAACCGTGTCCGGACTCCTCTGCACAAAGCATTAAGGCGTCAAAATCCGTTTCTCTGATTGGTCGAATTACCAGCATCTTACTTCCTCCTGATGCAATGAGTGGTCAAAACGTTGGGCGATCATGCCGCCGTCAGTTTTGCCAGTGCACGATCCAGTCGCGCTAAACCTTCTTCTGCTTCTTCTTTGGTGATAACCAGTGATGGGGTCATACGTACCACATTGGTACCGGCAACCAATAACAGCAAACCTTCTTCGCCAGCAGCCAGCAGCACATCACGGGCGCGCCCTTTCCACTCTTCGTTGAGGGCAGCACCAATCAGCAGGCCTTTGCCGCGAATTTCGCTGAACATCTTGTACTTCGCATTCAGTGCTTCCAGCCCTTCACGGAACCAACCTTCACGCTCTTTCACACCAGCCAGCACGTCCGGCTTGCTCACTTCGTTCACCACCGCTTCGGCAACCGCACACGCCAGCGGGTTACCGCCGTAAGTGGAGCCATGGGTACCGACTTTCATGTGAGCAGCCAGTTTTTCAGTGGTCAGCATGGCACCAATTGGGATGCCACCGCCCAGCGATTTCGCCGTGCTCAGGATGTCTGGCGTCACACCAGTTTGCTCATACGCGTAGAAAGTCCCTGTACGGCCGTTACCTGTCTGAACTTCATCGAAAATCAGCAGAGCATTGTGCTTGTCACACAGCTCACGAACACCTTGAACGAAAGCGGGATCTGGGGTGACGATACCGCCTTCACCTTGCAGTGGTTCCATCATGATGGCGCAGGTTTTGTCAGACATGGCTGCAGCCAGTGCATCCAAATCGTTGTAAGGCAGGTGGGTGACGTTGCCCGGTTTTGGTCCGAAGCCATCGGAGTATGCAGCCTGACCACCCACGGTGACGGTGAAGAAAGTACGGCCGTGGAAACCTTGGGTAAAGGCGATGATTTCGCTCTTCTCTGGGCCGTGGACGTCCACGGCCCAGCGGCGTGCCAGTTTCAGCGCTGCTTCGTTAGCTTCTGCACCAGAGTTAGCAAAGAAAACACGCTCAGCAAAACTCACTTCAGTCAGCTTTTTCGCCAGACGCAGTGCAGGTGCATTAGTCATGACATTACTAAGGTGCCACAGTTTTTCGGCTTGGGCTTTCAGTGCATCCACCATCACTGGGTGGCAATGTCCCAAGCAGCTCACGGCGATACCGCCGGCAAAATCGATGTACTCGCGATCATCCTGATCCCAAATACGAGCACCCTTGCCTCTGTCCGGGATCATATTCATGGGTGCATAACATGGCACCATCACTTCATCGAACAGTTTACGTTCTACTTTATGTTCGGCTGTCATCGCTCATATCCTTCTGTCGATTCTGCTATAAGCATAGTATTTACATTTCATTAACCGCATCAATAGCAGAAAATTTTATAATCTAGCGCAATAAACTATGGGAAATTCACACAAGTGCCATATTTATGCGTGAAGAAGGGTAAATGATTAATAGAACAAGCGGTAAGACTGTCTTTCCTGTTGGGAAATAAACGAGAGATAGCACGAAGGGAGTGAATAAGGTTTCACTGTTAACGGTAGGAAAACGGCGAAACAAAAATGTAAAAAGAGTGATGATGATCGGCTTTCAACACAGGTCTGAGCACTGTAAACCAAACGAGAGCTCAGTTGCGGGAGAGGAAGTTCTGCAGCAGTTGGTGGCCTTGTTCGGTCAAGATGCTTTCTGGGTGAAACTGCACACCTTCAAGGTCGAGGGTTTTATGGCGAATACCCATGATTTCATCAAACTCACCGTCCACTTCTGTCCATGCCGTCACTTCAAAACACTCAGGCAATGTATCCGCTTCCACCACCAACGAGTGGTATCGGGTTACTGTCAGTGGATTGTTCAGCGAGTGAAACACGCCGAGATTACGATGGATAACCGGACTGGTTTTACCATGCATGACCTGCTTGGCACGGATCACTTTGCCACCAAACACTTGCGCCAGCGCCTGATGTCCCAGACACACGCCAAGAATCGGCAGTTTTCCAGCAAAGTGCTCAATCGCTTGAAGGGAGATACCCGCATCATCCGGCGTGCAAGGGCCTGGAGAGATGACCAGATGTGAAGGAGACATGGCTTCAATGTCGGCCAGGGTAATGGCGTCGTTGCGGATCACTTCGACCTCGACACCCAACTGACAAAAGTACTGATACAGGTTGTAGGTAAATGAATCGTAGTTATCAATAATCAACAGCACAGTGGTTCCCATCACGTCCTGCCCGCCATACATCAGCGGGACTGGGCGCAAATGCTAACACAGGCTTATTCACACTGCATCAGAACTCGTTGATAGGGAGAATGGGCGTTGGCCACGGTGAGGCCAGCCAATCAAAGTAGAGGCTACAAAGCTCTTCGCTGTTTTCGTCCAGAATGTGGATGAGCCTAGGGTCAGCAAGGGTTCCCGCTTCTTGGGAGAGCGCTAAAATCGCCCCTTTCACCCTCTCTGAGACGCTGCCTTCGAGGTTTTCGATCTCTTTGTCGATCGCTTCAGCCACCGTTACCACCCGGCATTCTTCAGGAATTTTATCCCCTTCAATTTCGGGGAAACCGGAGCCATCCCAGCGGGTATTTTTGTAGGTCAGCAAAGTTGCGGCGACACAGGCAAATCCTTTGGTGGCCTCTGATAGCAGCAGCAAACTCCGACTTTCTGCTGTCGTGTTGTTGCCGCCATCGTCCCAAAGCTCCCCTATCTGACAAAGCGGATAGGCCAGGCCAATGTCCTCAGCTTTGGATTTGGTCAGGCCATATTTTACTGCCAACCACTCGCAAAACTTTGCAATACGGGGCGCGGTGATTTCCACGTAGTTGTTGTGAAGCGCGGCGACTGCAGCAATTTGGTTTATCACCAGTTGGTAGTTTTCCCGCATGATGGTGGCTCGTGCTTCCCCTAAAAGGTTCGCGACGCGGCTTTTTACCAGTTCTGGCGACACGGGCTTTATCAGGAAATCCGCCGCGCCGCTTTTCAAGCCTTCCACTTCACTTTGGTATTCATCCAGTGCCGATACGATGATGATCGGAATATGGCTGACTGCTTTTTCGGTTTTCAGTGCGCGGCAGACTTCGTAGCCATTCATGCCAGGCATCATGATATCCAGAAGAATCAAATCCGGGCGCTGTTGCATTGCCAATTCAATCGCCCGCTCGCCACTTTTGGCGAAAATCAGCGTGTATTGATCCTGCAAGATAGTTCGCATCACATGGAGATTGCTGGGTTCATCATCCACCACAAGCACTTTATACGCCATAGCCTTGTACTCCTGTGTTCTGTGACATTGGCATTTGTTCTGTCACGGCCAGAATCAGTCGATAAGCTTCATCCAGCTCAAAACTTTCTATCGATGCCACAAACTGCGACAGCAAGGTGGGGGGAACCAGCCCCGCCATCATTGGTACCAGTTCTTTATAGAGTTCATCGTCATACTGACCTTCAGCCAGTTTGCTGACGAAGACCTCGGTTTTGCGTTCAAACTGTTCCTGGGACATTGGGCTATCCAACGCGCCTTCTTCCAGCTCGTGAGCCCTAATGCCAAGGTAAGCCAGCGCCCGGTCAAAGGTTTCTTGCAATGTTTGCTGCAGGGCTTCCAACTTAGACTCCGCTTTTGCAACATCACCGGCTTCCACATAACCCAGCAACTTAGTCACTCGCTGCTCTATCGCTGGAAAACCGATGCACTTCGCCGATTCTTTGGCTTGCTTCAATAAAGGCTCCAGTGCTTCCGGCTGCTCTAGCAAAAGATGCTGGATGGTCTCCGGTAGCCCGCCATAGGTGGTGTAGAACTCCCGGATCACACTGAGCAAAATGTCGGTGGTAGGCCAATGCTGGAATGCCCATGCATCATCAAAGAGTTCGGCCTCATCAGTCGGGGGAGTGAGTACGGCAACATTGTCAGCGCCCTCCCCGCCACAACAGTTTGCCAGCATAGCGAAGACATCATTGCTGATAAACGGTTTGTCGATGGTGTAATCAAACCCTTGTGCCTCCCACTCGCTGTCGGTCGTGGGGTCTGCCGCTAGCTTCATCGCGACCACTTTCAGTCGCTCACTGCGGCACACCTCAGCCCAGGCACGCAGGGTTTGCGGGGACGGATAATGTTCTTCACTGAGGTAAGCATCGAGAAAAACCGCATCCACAGGTTGTGTTTTCAACACATCTTCCGCCGCTTCAAGGTCGGTAAATGTCAGCACCTTCACACCCTGACGGAGCAACATATCCCTGAGTTCCTGCTGGTTGCGCTGCACATCATCGATGACCAACACTTCCAGCGGCGGCAAGGCGTAATTGGCGGCAGGCACCTCGCGCATTCTCGAGGAACTTTGCGCCGGGATCAGGGGCAAATCGGCATACACCACAGAGCCATGAATCGATTCGCCATCAAACCAGAGGTGTCCTCCCATCAACTCAATGAGCTGGGTCACCAGTGTCGCAGAAAGTGTCTGCCCGGTGTTCACCGCTTCTTCCTGGTTGGTTTCTTTCTGGTTATAGGCGTAACTGGCAACCGCGAAGCGCACGATGTCATTGG
Source organism: Grimontia sp. AD028 (assembly GCF_000973155.1). Classification (NCBI taxonomy): domain Bacteria; kingdom Pseudomonadati; phylum Pseudomonadota; class Gammaproteobacteria; order Vibrionales; family Vibrionaceae; genus Grimontia; species Grimontia sp. AD028. Next base: position 13,191 of record NZ_LASY01000022.1, read on the forward strand.
TTGGCACAACATGGAGGGCGACGTTGCCCTTTTCCGTTTTGGTCAGAGCGCTTCGCATCAGGTTTTGCAGCAGCTGCTTAATGCGTCGAGAGTCACCGACATAGTGCTCCCAGAGTGCGTCGTTGTAATGCAAGCTGACGTAAAGGTCGCGCGCCTGAACCGTCTCTCGGGCGATGAACTCAATCTGGCGGCAAAGCTGCACCAGCGAGAAATCAGCGATATCGAGCGGCAGGGATTGGCTTTCCAGTTTCGACGTATCGAGAATATCGTTGATAAGCTTCAATAGACTGTTGCCAGACTCACGAATCACTTCCAGATGATGTCGATGAGCAGGACTTGCCGTTTCTTCAATCAAGACTTCCGTCAGGCCAAGAATAGAATTCATGGGTGAGCGGAACTCGTAGCTCATGTTGGCAAGGAAAGAGGCTTTGGATTGAGTCGCCTTTTCCGCAAGACGCAGTTTTTCCTCGAACGCTTCTTCTGCTTCGTGCTTTTCGGTCACATCAATAATCACACCGTCTATCCAGGTACTGCCATCTTCCGCACGGTAGCTGTGACCAATTTCCCAGAACCATTTCTCTTCATCATCCCGGGTCAGAAAGCGGTATTCACAGTCGTACTTTCCATTGCGCCGGGAAGCCAGCTCCCGCACTTTTCGATAGCTGGCGGTATCACTGGGATGAATGCGGTCGACAAAATGGGAAACGCCATTTTCCCCGGTCAGGATAGACGCGCTATACCCGGTCAATGACTTCGCCGCGTCACTGATATAAACGATATGTCGGGTCGCTCCAGTCATTTCCCTGAACGCCATACATGGCAGGTTGGAAACCAACGCCCGGTACTGTTTGGCATTTTCCCGAAGCGCCCAAGCCATACTGCGTTGTTCAGAGATATCTGAAATCACGGCAACAAATTCATGTTGCCCTTGAGAACCATGATGGCCGATAGACAACCTGACGGGCAGTTGCGAACCGTCGCGCCGTTTGGCCATGACTTCCCGCACCGATCCCACCACGGATGCGTCTCCCCTTTCGAGGAAGTTGTGAATGTACATATCGTGGCGGTGCTGATGCTCATCGGTCACCAGCAGACGCACATTTTTGCCAAGCACTTCTGTAGAGTGCCAACCGAAAACACGCTCGGCGGATTTGTTGAAATAGGTGATATTGCCTTTGCGGTCAATCGCCACAATGGCTTCCGTCGCGGTTTGCAGGATGGAGGAAAGCTGCTCCTCCCGTTTGCTAAATAGGTGCGCCTCAGCATGGCTGCAAAGCCAGGCGTTAGCCAACTGATTGAAGACAATCACAAACATGGCAAGAAATGCCTGCACCAGCACCACATCGAGAATAGTGAACAGAAGGGCTTCATCACGAAGAGGCTGACGCGACAACACGACCGCTTCTGAAGACGCCAACGCCATCACCAGCGAGCCAACCGTTAAGCAAGCACCGCTGAGTAGCCCGGCAGTAAGATTTTTATCCCAAAATCCGGTTTTCTCTGTTGAGAAGCGGCTCCAAAGAGCAATGGTCACCAGAAAACCTGAAATCACAACAGCGAGAGAATAAATCGCGGCGTCAAGTTGGTAGATTGACGTCAGATTCACGCCAGTAAAAGCCATCAGATTCTGCAATACCATGGCCAGCGTGATAAGGCCAGATGCCACCAGGATTCGAAATGGACTGTTCTTGGCAAACGAGATCATCCTGAGCGCTGAAAAGTTGAGCCCGAAGGTCAACACCAATGGCAGATACAACAAAGCTGGCTGGAAACCCAAGGACTGGTAGGTCGGACTGGCTGTAACGTTGGCAACATGAACCAACGACATGGCGACCGTCAGTGTCAGTGCATTGATAGGTACAGGAGACACCTTGAACCAATGCAGTTTCTTTTCTTCCAGCGGACGGTGAATGAAGGTCATGGAAGCGGCAATAAACGCTGCCATGGCCGCCAACAGTTGGAGCCACGGGTCAATATAGCCCATTGGCAATAGCTGCTCGCTTGCCGCCGGTAGAAGGAACATCGATAGTGATTCAATGATCGACATGAAAGCTTCCGAAGCCAAAAAATTGATGCTGCAATGCCGTCTGGTGACTGGGTGAATATAGGCACCTGACATTCAACATCACAAATACAAGACACTGCCTTGTCTATGAGACATGACTAAAGCTTAGTCAAGATTCAGCAGGCAACCCATTAAAAGGGCGGAAAAAAACAGGCTCCCGAAGGAGCCTGTGGCAGGATAGGTAGAGGACTATTTGATCTTACACTGGAATCCTTTAAACACAGCGCGTGTGTTTTCTTCCAGCACGGCATCTCCACATGGAATCGCAATAAAGCCCCATAGACGGAAGCCCAACTCGACGGAGTCGCCGTACCCAACACCCAGCTCTTTCAGAAATTCACTCTTTTCGGTGTATTTCATGTTGGTTTTCCAACGCAGCCAAGGACGGTTTTCATTCACTTCACCGTTCACCGTCGGCTGAACCCAGAAGAAGCTCTTGTTCTTAAAGCGCAGCTTGAACTTCTGCGGCTTGTCCGGGTAATTCAGGCTGACGATCACAGGGTCATGATCTGACGACGAGTATGGGTTTGTCGATTTGACCAAATCACCGGTGAAACGGCCGGAATATTCAAACAGGGTGCTTTCCACTGAGTTGATGTGCCAGTCTTCCACGCCTGTGATTTTCTCCAGCACGCTGGCATTGCCCACCGCGTGGTCGAGACTGCCGAGCTCGCCATCAAAGGTGTAAGAAAAGGCTTCATCGCCCAATGCATAACTTGCCAAGTTGACGTATCCAAAACCTTCACCCACTTCACGCGCCGTTTCATCCAGCGTCACACCAGCAATCGAGGTGCCTGCTGCAGTGACAATCTTACGCTCCGCGGTATCCGCATCGTAATCGGTCAGCACGCGCATTGGGTCTTCCTGCGCATAGGCATTGAAATCACCCAGCGCAATCACATCGCCCTTCACGCCTGCCAGAGCGTTACCTAGGGTTTCTGCGGCAGAAACGCGGAACTCATTACAACGCCCCTGAAGATCGGCCGGATCGTCACTAAACTCACCAGCAACCCAATCCTCGTAACAACCAGAACCTTTCGACTTAAAGTGGCTGACCGCAATAGACAGGGTTTCACCGCGTTTTAGGTTGAAAGACTGCATCAGACTGTCACGCTGGAATTTATCCAACTGGCGGGTTTCGCCGTCAGGGTTTTCACCACTGATATGTTGCTCAGGCATACGGATAACCATGGCATCATCTTTCAGCTCTACGCGCGCTGGACGGTAAATCAGCGCTACCTGAATGGCGTCACTGCCAAGGAATGTACCTTCGGTCAAATCGGCTTCTGCAGGCGTCACATACGCGTAGTGATCAGCTTCATCGGCAAACTGGGCGTTCAGCTCAGCCACCAAATTTGCCAGTGCGCCGTTTTCACCGAAACCGTTATTTTCGATTTCCATCAGACCAACGATGTCTGCATCCATGGCGGTCAATGCATTGACGATTTTCGCCTGCTGCAGCGCGAACTCTGCGGCGTCTTTGGTACCACGGTTACAACCACGGGAAGCATCAGCATCTGCCTGATCCTGACAGGTAACATTAAGATCGCCGCCTATGGCACTCGCACTGGTGAAGTAATTCAGTACGTTGAAGCTGGCCACTTTCAGGTTGGTGTCAGCAAACGCTTCTGGCGCTGAGGTGCGATCTTCTTCACGCACGAAGTCACTCTCCACCAGCTCATTGGTCACCACCAAACGGTAATCACTGAAGCTGTAACCAATCACACCTTCGAGGTTAGTGACAGTATCGCCGATACGAATATAACCCTGCTCAGCATCCAGACCCGGGAAGTAAGGCACAACACCATTCGGCGCTTTGCGGTCTGACTCCACAAACAGTTGGTTTGCATCATTAGCTGCAGCCAAGGCTACCGCGTCATCAGAACCAGCAATATACAGTTGTGTCGGTTTAAAGTTGGGCGCTTCGTATGAAAGTACCATGTTGTTTCGGAAAGCATCGTAATCAAATCCGAAGTTACGGGTCACGACCAGTTCACTTTCCTGCGTCAGACGCACTTTCATGCCTTCGTGACGTTCAAGCGCCGCATCCAGCGTTTCACCCTCTTCCACTGCCAAATCAGTGACAGGAAGCTCGCCCACGGTATCAATCACCTCCCACTGCTTGTCGGACGCATCCAGTTGAGTGAGATTGAAAAACTCTTTCACCGTACCCGCGACACAAACCTGCATGCCAGGCTCAATACCCTGAGGGGCATCTCCCGTAAAGATGAACAGACCATCTGAGGTTGCGTTGTCGCCATCACCGTTAGCATCCTGAAGCCAGAAGCCTTTATAGAGGCTCTCTGTTACCGCGGTAACAACACCTTCGACATAGTAGGTACCCTCAGCTTCAAAACTGCCATCTGGTACCAGTGGGCTGCGATCACCACTGCCTTGAATCGCATAGGTTGGCGTCAAGGTTTCGCCTTCACAGCTGAAGGTGCCGCCACCTCCACCACCGCCATCACAGGCATCAACGCCGCTGCAACCCAGACCATCAAAAGTGTTCTGAGCAAAAGACTGCCATTCATCTGAGGCGTCAAAGGCTGAAGACGCATCTGTACGTCCGGTGCTGCCTTCTATGCGACGCAGCGTGACATCTTTGCCATAGTTGCTGCTGTTACCGAGTTGGCCAAGGCTGTCGAGCACATTGTCATTTTCATCGACCAAGGCCACCACATCATTGCCATTGAAAGATAGCGAACCAGACGTTTGTTGGCTTACGCCGGTGACTTCACCCGTTGCACTGCTATTGGCAACGACATAACTTTCGCCAGCAGCCAGAGTGCCGGAAAGTGCAATCGTGTTACCAAAACTGGTGGCACCATTGAAGGCTAATTTGAGCGAGAGGTTGTCGAGAGAAGCTTCCGTTGAACCGGTATTGGTCAGTTCGATAGCTTTATTATTAGAGGAGCCTTCGACATATTCCGTGATGATCACATCAGCACTGACCGGGAGTGCTGCACTGAGAGCTAGAGCCAATGGGCTCCAAGTAAAGATCTTCATTTGCTGTCCTTATTTGCGAGTGAAGTCATAAACACTGCAAATGATTTAACAGCTCGACATGTCATTTAAGTGATGAAATCCCCAAGTTTGCATTTCAGGAGTGAGGCGTTACTCAATAATCAGAATGGCGTTCAGAAATCAACAGTTTCAGATAACAACAAAAATAGCCATAAGGCGGAGGAATTGGAGAAGAACGTGAAGGGAATGGCGGCGAAAATAAAAAAAGCAGCGAGAATTCGCTGCTTTTTTTCATGTTTCTATCTAGTGATTATGGGCGAGCAACGAAGCCTACTGCCTCATACACTTTCTTCAGTGTTTCGGCTGCGCGTGCAGACGCTTTTTCTGCACCGGTTTTCATCACCTGATCCAGATATGCACGGTCAGCACGAAACTCCTGATAACGGGTTTGCACTGGCTCCAGCATAGCAACCACTGCATCAGCAGTGTCAGTTTTCAGGTGGCCGTACATCTTTCCTTCGTATTCTGCTTCGATTTCTGCGAACGTTTTACCGGTCGCCACAGACATCAGACCCATCAGGTTGGCAACACCCGGCTTGCTCTCGATATCAAACAGCACACGTGGTGGCTCGTCGGAGTCAGTTACTGCACGTTTGATTTTCTTAGCGATCGCTTTCGGATCTTCCAACAGGCCAATCACGTTGTTGCGGTTATCATCCGACTTCGACATCTTCTTAGTCGGATCCTGCAGGCTCATCACACGCGCACCCACTTGTGGGATGTAAGGTTCTGGTACTGTGAATACCTCGCCATACACGTTGTTGAAACGGGTCGCGATATCGCGCGCCAGTTCCAGGTGTTGTTTCTGGTCGTTACCGACTGGCACCTGATTCGCTTGATACAACAAGATATCCGCAGCCATCAGTACCGGATAACCAAACAGACCGGCGTTGATGTTTTCCGCGTGGCGTGCTGATTTGTCCTTGAACTGGGTCATGCGGTTCAGCTCGCCCATTTGGGTGTAGCAGTTCAAAACCCAACCCAGTTGCGCATGCTCAGGCACGTGAGACTGGATGAAAAGGTTACTTTTCTCTGGGGTTACGCCTACAGCCAAGCACAGCGCCAGTGAGTCCAGCGTCGCTTCACGCAGCTTTTCTGCTTCCTGACGAACAGTGATCGCGTGCAGGTCTACGATGCAGTATTGGCAATCGTAATCATCCTGCATTTGCTCCCACTGACGCAAAGCTCCAATGTAGTTGCCGATACTGAGTTCGCCTGATGGCTGAACACCGCTAAGTACAATGGGTTTGGTCGTAGGATTACTCATGTTCTTTCTGTTCCTGTCAGTCAATTCAGCCAGCATCGCTGCTGGCTGTCATTTCGAGAAAATAGTCGAAGCTTTAATTTACGCTGTTTTTTCGGTGCTGAGAACCGTTAAAAGCTGGTTGAAGTGGTCAGCGACAAATTCCGGAGCACTGTCGCTGATTGGCTCACCATAGTTATATCCGTAAGTCAGGCCTACAGAAGCGTAACCTGCATTTTTCGCGGCGAGGATATCGTTTTTCGAATCCCCCACCATCAGCATGTTTTCGTTGTTCAGGCTGTGCTTGTCACGCAGGCTGAGAAGACCTTCCGGGTCCGGCTTGTTGGTTGGCAGGGAATCACCGCCAATCACGTCAGTGAAGAACTGCGCCAGATTCAAATCCGCCAAAATCTCTGGCACGAACTGATACGGTTTGTTGGTCACAATACCCAGGGTGTAACCCGCCGCTTTCAGAGCAGTCAGGGTTTCTTTCACACCCGGATAGACGATGGTTTTGTCATGGCCATTGTTTGCGTAGTGGAAATCAAAACGCTCACGGACTTTTTGATACAGTGCTTCATCAATATCAGCCTTGATAGTGACACTCTGGCTCAGGGCACGCTTGAGCATGATTTCTGCGCCGTTACCAATCCAGTTACGCACTTCATCGTCTGTTGGCGAATGCAGATCGTGATCTGCCAGTGCCATGCGAATACCTTCCGCCAGATCCGGCACGCTATCTACCAGCGTTCCGTCCAGATCAAAGGCAATGTATTTGATGTCGTCAAAGTTTACCGTCACGGTTTATTTTCCTACTTTGCTCAGTTCCGCGCGCATTTCGTCTATCACAGCTTTGTAATCCGGCTGACCGAAGATAGCCGAGCCTGCGACAAACATATCTGCGCCTGCTTCTGCGATTTCACGGATGTTATCTACTTTTACGCCGCCATCGATTTCGAGGCGAATATCGCGACCGCTCTCGTCAATACGACGACGCACTTCGCGCAGTTTATTCAGGGTTTCAGGAATAAAGGACTGGCCGCCAAAACCTGGGTTAACGGACATCAGCAGGATCATATCCAGCTTGTCCATCACGTGATCCAGATAGTGCAGCGGCGTCGCTGGGTTAAACACCAGGCCTGCCTGACAGCCATGCTCTTTGATCAGCTGCAGGCTGCGGTCGATGTGCTCGCTCGCTTCCGCGTGGAAGGTGATCATGCTGGCACCGGCCTTGGCAAAGTCTGGGATAATACGGTCTACAGGTTTCACCATCAGGTGAACGTCGATAGGAGCAGTAATGCCGTAGTCGCGCAGTGCTTTACAGATTGGTGCGCCAAAGGTGAGGTTCGGGACATAGTGATTGTCCATCACGTCGAAGTGCACCACGTCAGCACCTGCTGCCAGTACGCGTTCAACGTCTTCACCTAAACGTGCGAAATCCGCCGAGAGGATCGACGGTGCAATGAGAAAATCCTTCATCCTATAAGCCTCACTGTAAATTGGCATTACCCGAAAGTGGTGTCGGTGTTACCCGAATTTCGGCGCAATTCTACCCGATTGCATGGCATCTGTCTTATCAGATCCTCTGATTCAAACCATAACCTCTGAATTTTGAAGCTGGGACAGACGCTGCCCTTGCCCCTGTTCTAAGCTGGGATTAATCAAGATGAATGGCGAAGATGACTCAATGGATAACGACAAACCGCAACAGGATAAAGTGGGCATGATGGATGTGGTGAAAAGCGTGTTTGCAGCGATGTTTGGCGTGCAGTCAGACAAAAACCGACAACGGGATTTTCAGCAAGCCAGCATGGTGCCTTATATCGTTGTCGGTTTCGTGTTTGTCGTGGTGTTTGTACTGGGGCTGATGGGCTTGGTTTCGCTTATCACGCCAAATTAAAGAAGCCCTGATACATCTGGAGCAAACAGTGCCAGCAATTCATCCACTTTGTTACGCCCACCACCATTGCGGCTAATGGTACGTTTTACTTTCACCATATTGAAGTGAGAGCCATGATACAGGCTTCGGGTCAGCGCAGTATCGTGATTTGAAATCAGCACCGGAATATTTTTCTCGATACTCACTTTACGAGCCCACTCACCCAGCAATGCCTGATCGTCCAAACTGAAACCGCCGCTCGCATAGGTCGTGAAGTTGGCCGTCGTCGACAGAGGCGCATAAGGTGGATCGCAGTAAATCACGCTACCACGGCGGGCACTTTTGAAACTCTGCTGGTACCCTTCACACACAAAAGTCGCTTTCTTTGCTTTCTCAGAGAAAAACTCAAGCTCAGCTTCAGGAAAATAAGGTTTCTTGTATGAACCAAACGGCACGTTGAAGCCGCCCTTTTTGTTGTAACGACACAGGCCGTTAAAACCATGGCGGTTCATGTACAAGAAGTACAGGGAACGAAGGTACGGATCTTTCGTCTGGTTAAATTCTTCACGAATCGCCAGATAGGCTGATTTCTGGTTGTACTCTTGGGTAAACAAGCGCTTGGCGTCTTCGATGTAACGCTCCGGCTCTTGCTTGAGAAGATTATAAAGATTAATCAGATCCGGATTGATGTCCGCCAGACGGTATTGGTCGTAGTCTGTGTTCAGAAACACAGAGCCCGCGCCAACGAATGGTTCAATCAGCTTTTTTCCTTCCGGCAGGTGCTTGCGGATATCGTCGACCAGAGAGTACTTGCCCCCGGCCCACTTAAGAAAGGCACGATGCTTTTTCATTAATGTGTATCCACCACCACTGCTGCTCGAACGGTGGCGGATTGTATCTCATTTTTAACCATCAATCAGCGTAAATTCGTGCCTTGTCATTACCAAGGCGGATTAGTTAACCAGTCCGATTTCTTTATGGATCTGAACGAAAGATTTAGCCCAAGGGGTCAGCGCCTGAATATTCGCCGGAAGCTGCAATTCTGCACGTCGCGCCTCTGTGACCGAAGGGTAGTCACCCAACAGCACCATAAACCATGGTTCACCGTTTCGGCGGGTTTCATACACCAGTGCACGGTCAGCAATCGCATATTCTTGCAAAAACTCGTTTACCGCCTGCTTGGATTGCAATGCCGCGAGTTGAAGGGCGTAGCGCGATTCAGGAACCGTCAATAGCAACTGATTAGCCAGAGGCACATCGGCATTAGTTGCCGGCGGCGACAAAGGTGCCACCGCTGCCGTTTCTTCAGTCACAGCCTCTACTGTCGCTTCTGGCTGTGCGGGTTCAACACGCACAGTGGTTTCAGGAGGTGGCACCAACTCAGGAATAAGCGGCTCTTCAACCACGCCCGTGCCGTCACCTCCGACAGCCTGCTCATCAATGATGGCGTCTACCACGCGATCAGGCACCACAATACGGCGGTTTTCATCACGACGTCCAACCGTCATGCCTTCAACCGATGGCGTCTCCGGCAAGGCCGCAGTGTCGTCTGTCACTTGCGAATTGCTGTTCAGTGCTTGTTCACCATCTTGATCTTCACCTTGCTGCGCCGCCATTTCCTTTTCTTTTTCATCCAGAATAGCGGAAAGCTCTTTCACGCCATCCGGCACAACAGACTCAGTCGTCTCTTCCGATGTCATCTGGGGATTCAATGCCCACCACACCAAGCCACCACCCAATACTAACAACAGCACCACCAGCAAAATCAAAGGGAGGGGCGAGCGACGTTTCTTTTCTTCCATTGCAGTGGTCTCCTGCTGTTCCAGCCCGCGAAGGGCTCCGGGTAAAGAAGGCAATGATGCAGCTTTTTGTTTGAGTGCGCGCCGTTGGGCAGCATCAAGCTGGCGACTGACCATCATGACTTCAATGAACATTTCTCGCTCATTGTCTGCCAGCGGGCTGATTTCCAACTCCAAAGGTTTCACACCCTGGCCATAAGACACTTTGTGAAGCCACTTGTTGAGCTTGCCACGCAGGCTAAATAACAGAATGTTAATCTGCCAGTTGTCACGCTGCTGTGCTTCGGTCACCAGCGCCCACAGCTCTGCGATGAGATTGGCACTCAAGCGCTGCGCGTCATCTATCACGACCAAAGCATGCACACTTCGGCCTTCGAGCATGTAATCGAGGCTTTGCAGCATCGAGTCTTGCTCGTTGAAGACACCATCACGCACGATTTGTCTGAGAATAATGGCACGATGCTGAGCATCCTGCTGGCTCGGATTACAGATTAGAAGAGATTGGATGGGTTCGTTTGCCCAGTTTTCGAGGTATCGTTCGCTGAGCCACGTTTTGCCCGCCCCTGGCTCACCAGTGATCTGAACAAGGTTGGAGCTGAATCGGGTAAGAAATTGGATTCTAGATAAAAGTTGGATCTGGCTATCCAGATCCAACGCAATCATTTCATGGGAGCCTGTCATATACAAACCCGCTTAGTGTGTCTTAATGACCTCAGCAAGCGTTTCAGGAGTCACGTTCGCAACCACTTCGGCTGTACCAATGGAGGTTGGCAGCACGAAACGTAGTTGCCCGGAAAGCACTTTTTTATCGCGTTTCATGTGTTTAATAAAGGCATCATAGCCCATGGTTGCGGGTGCTTTCACGGGGAGATTGGCTTTTTCGAGCAAGGAAGTGATACGGCTAACATCTTCTTGTGTCAGCAATTGTTGATGCACCGCGGTAACAGCAGCCATGACAGTACCCGCAGAAACGGCTTCGCCGTGTAGCCAGTTGCCATAACCCATTTCCGCTTCTATCGCATGCCCGAAGGTATGTCCGAGGTTCAGTAATGCGCGAACACCGGATTCTTTTTCATCTTCCGCCACCACATCTGCCTTGATTTGGCAGCAACGTTTGATTGCATATACCAAGGCTTGAGCATCTAAGGCGTTGAGTGGCTGGTAGTTATCTTCTAGCCAAACGAAGAATTCTGGATCGGCAATGATGCCGTATTTGATGACTTCTGCCATACCCGCGGCAAACTCGCGCTGAGGCAGGGTTTGCATGACATCGATATCGATGACAACGGCTTTAGGTTGGTAAAAGGCACCAATCATGTTTTTGCCCAGAGGGTGATTCACTGCGGTTTTACCACCGACAGAGGAGTCCACCTGAGACAGTAATGTGGTTGGAACCTGAATAAAGTCCACACCACGCTGGTAACACGCTGCCGCAAAGCCAACAACGTCACCAATGACACCGCCGCCCAAAGCAACAATCAGCACATCACGGCCGTAATTGCCTTCAAGCAGGAAGGTATTAATGGTGTTAAAGGTGTCGAGGGTTTTGTATTGCTCGCCATCCGGCAGGGTCAACAAAGCTGGCTCACCGCCAGCCTTGTTCAGGGTTTCCATAAGAAGGTCCGCATAAAGCGGTGCGACGGTGTCATTCGAGACCACCACCACGCGACGACCTTGGGCATCAGAAAAATACGCGGGATCGGAAAGCAATCCTGCACCGATAGAAATAGGGTAACTTCTGTCGCCTAAGCTTACGTCAATCCTTTCCATGGAGTTCCTTTAACGATTAGTGATTTTCCAGCAGTTCGATGATCTGATTAGCCACGACCTTGGCGCTTTGATCATCAGTGCGTACAACATAGTCTGCAATCTCTTCATACAGAGGGTTACGCTCACCCGCCAGTGCTTCCAGCACTTCACGTGGTTGCTCAGTTTGCAGCAGAGGACGCTTTTTATCGCGTTGAGTACGCGCCAGTTGTTTCTCAATGGTGGTTTCCAGATAAACCACGATACCACGAGCAGACAAACGGTTACGGCTTTCACGGCTCTTAATTGAACCACCACCGGTTGCCAGAACGATACCTTGTTTTTCTGTCAGGTCGTTGATGACGTTCTCTTCGCGAACGCGGAATCCCTCTTCACCTTCAACATCGAAAACCCATGCAATGTCTGCACCTGTGCGCTCTTCGATCACAGTGTCAGAGTCGAAAAATTCCATGTGTAGTTGTTGTGCCAGGTGTCGACCAATTGTGCTTTTGCCAGCCCCCATTGGACCTACAAGAAAGATATTTCGTTTTTCAGCCATTTTAAGCAGTTTACGCGCGGTTAATGAAAACAACACCGCCCGCAGGCTCGCTATCAGAAAGCCCGAGGCGCCAAATTCCTCACAGTATATTCGTGATCAGACCAAAAATTATCTCAGGTCGACTGGGCGTTTGGCAACTTAAAATACGTTTCGCTTCGCCTTTAAATTCCCGATTGACGACCAAAAGGACAAGAAAAGGGCAGAAATTCACACGAATGTGGATTCCTACCCTCACTGCATATAACGCCCACCAAACGAGCTAATTCAATGAATTAATTCAATTTATTGCGTCATAATCCTAGGCGTAACGAAGATCAACAGCTCACGTTTACCCATGGTTTCGTAGTTACGACGAAAGAGTTGACCGAGACCGGGGATGTCCCCCAACAATGGCACCTTATCCACGCCTTCCATCATCTCATGCTGGTAAATCCCCCCCAGCACAACCGTTTCTCCATCATTCACCAATACCTGAGTACCAATTCGCTGGGTGTTAATCGCCATTGCCTCACCCGTACCGGCTTTAACCGTGCCTGCCGGTTTATCCTGGGTGACCTGAAGATCGAGCACCAGTTTGTTGTCCGGCGTGATTTGTGGTGTCACAGATAAACTCAGTACCGCTTTTTTAAACGACACTGCCGCTGCACCACTAGAAGAAGCCTCCAAGTACGGCAGCTCGGTACCCTGCTCAATGTAAGCTGGGCGTTTGTTGGTGGTCAAAAGGCGCGGACTGGAGATGATTTCAGCTTTGGATTCAGCCTGAAGGGCTGACAGTTCAAGGTCCAAAAGCAAATCTTTACCCAAGCTTGCTACTTGGAAGGCAATGCTCGCAGCGTTAGGGCTGGTCGCTGCCAAGTTAACATTCAAAAAGTCATCAATGTTACCCGTCGACGATTCAACACCATCTAAATTGCTAATGTCGAGGAAGTCACCGCTATCCGTATCAAAACCAAGGCCATTCTCCCAGCCGAGGTTGCCCTCAATAGAACCGCCTTGTGTGAATGAACCGTTTCTGTTTACAACCCCCCAACGCACACCAATTTCATCCAGCGTGCCTTCGTCCACTGTCACAATACGCGCTTCGATTTCCACCTGGTCGACAGGCACATCCAACGATTCGATCAGGGATTTGACCACGTCAATATTGTCTGCCAAATCTTTGATCACAAGTGAGTTAGTTCGCGGATCGACAGCGAGACTGCCACGCTCAGACAACAGGCTGATCCCTTCATCCTCACCTTCTCCGCCGCTACCGCCGCCCAACATGTCTTTTAGGTCAACAGCATTAGCGTATTTGATTTGAATCACCTCAGAGCGTAGCGATGCCAACTCACGTTCCTGACGGCGTTTTTCAAGTACTAAACGTTCCTGCTCATCCAGCTCAGCTTTAGGTGCAACGAGCAGAATGTTACCCATCTGGCGTTTATCCAAACCTTTCACATTCAAGATGGTCTGCAAGGCTTTTTGCCAAGGCACATCGTCAAGGCGCAGCGTCAGGCTTCCCTGTACTGTGTCTGACACCACCAGGTTAAACCCATTGTGCTCTGCCACCATCTGAAGTACCGAACGCACAGGAATATCCTGAAAGTTAATGGAGATGTTCTTGTTTTTCTGGTTCTTTACAGCGGCGGATTTTTCTTTCGAAGGCAGTGAAGCAAACGGGAAAATCTCAACCGTCAGTACATTGCCCGTCTGGTAATAGTCGTAGCCGAAGTGCCCTTCGGTGGAAACATTGAGTTCAACGTCATCGTCGACGGGTTTCACTTCCAGGTTCGCCGTGGCTTTACCAATATCCTGAAGGCTTCTGACACCAATCAGATTATCTTCCACTGACGTGCCTTTCAGGCTTATCGACAGTTCCCCATCGCGCTTATTGAAGTTGGTGACCACTGACTTATCTTCAAGCGTCAGTGTCAGCAAGGTTTTACCTCTTTCCCCTGCTTTAACATCGATGTGCTGCAGCTGATTGGCCGCGAACGACCATGGTGCCGCCAGCAAACTGGCGACCACTATCAAGCTGCGGGAAACTGCTCCCAGACCCCGGCATCCTTTCCTCAGGCTTATCATGAGTTACCCTTTTTAGTTATTGTTGAGTGCCAATCTAACGTTTCGTACCTGCCAGCAGCCTAGTCCGTCAGGCAGGTGTTCTGTGATGGAGAGTGTGTGCTGACTGATACTGTCGACACGCCCACGGTTGTTGCCAAGCATGCGTCCCAAGCCGACTCGGTGAATACTTTCGTCCGGTGCCGAGACCAACGCCCAGTAGCTGCCCGGCAGACCAATCACGCCTTTAAATTCAAGCGACGACAGCTCATAGCTTTCAAGCGGGTCTTTCCCCGGCAGATCTTCCGGCTGCCAACAGTCTCCTTTCACCAATTGCTCTTCCTCCATGGCAATCGGTAGCACGAAAGGATCAGTATCAATGCCAGGGTTAAATGGTGTTGGAAAGTAAGTCGGTTCAGGGGGAAGTGGCGTTGCCGTCACCTTGGCAGCGGCATAGGTTTGAACGATAAAACGTTCAAGATCCTGCGTTTTCGGCTCCTGCATGCAGCCTGACAGCAAAAGCATACTCAGCGTCGCAATCAGGTATCTCATTGCGAGACCTCCTCTTGCTTTTCATAGCGATAGGTATGCGCATTCACCGCAAATCTTAGGGTGTCGACTTTCTCGTTTTCACGGGACATTGTGAAATCCTGCAAAGCTACAATACGAGGCAAGCGCGCAAGCGCAGCAGAGAACTCCCCCATGTCGGCATACTCACCCGTAAGCTCAATATCCAGTGGTACCTGATACAACCAGCCAACGCGTTGACCCGGTTTCCAGTTCAGCTTTTGGAAATTGAGATTGTATTGAAGACCCGTATCGTTAATACCAGCAAGTAACAGCGCTAACTCATCTTCGGCAGGCAATTGTTTGGTGAGGTGACTGTAAAATCGCTGCAACTCTTCAACCTGCTCATCGACATTTGGCAACGCAGCCACTTGCTCAGCCTTGATGCGAAACTGGGTACGAAGCAGGTTTTCATCTTGCTTAGCCAGCTCCACATCTTGCTTCGCAGGGAAGACGACAAAGAAAACAGCGGCGGCCAATACCACAATGGCCAAGAGACCCAGCAACACATTTTGTGCTGTGGCTGCCCATTCTGGGATTTCATCGATTTCCCAATCTCGCCAATCAGCGGCCATTGCTTTCCTCCTTTGGCAACTCGAGCGACATATAATCTGCCAGATCAAAGGTCGCCTTAAAGTTTTTGGCGATCAGGGACGATTTCGCTGCGTTGTTAATAATGGAATGGATCTGCACGTTCTTGGCACCAGAGTCAGCTTCAAGCAGGGCTAACAGACTGGCGAGTTTCGCGTTATCGCGGCTTCGCCCTTCAATGGTTACCGTACCTGCGGTCATCGACACTTTATCGAGCACCACACCATCCGGTGTAATTTGTGGCAGCAGATTGAAAAGCAACGTGGCGTTGTTGCGCTGCTTTTGTAGCGAATTGACGAGGGTCAGGCGGCGATGAAGCTCATCACGCTCCACTTCTCGTTTAGCAAAATCCCGCAGAGTGGCATTCAGCTCATCGATTTCCTGCTGCAAGCGCGCATTTCTTTCCTCTTGGAGAGTGAGTTGGTTGTAAACAACCCAACGACCACCAATGACGCAAAAGGAAACCAATACCAAGACCAATACGGATTTATTGAAAAAGCGTCGACGGGTCGCCTGACGCTGCATTTCACGCCAAGGGAGGAGGTTGATACTAACGTTCATCTTCCACTCCTCTCAGTGCCAGTCCAATCGATGTGGACCAAGCCGCCGCTGATTCATTCAGATTGTCGACAAGCTTTGGCGAATAGCTCAGCCCTTGAAGTGGATTCAATGCCCTGACCCGCCAACCGAGCGCGCTTTCCAGTTTAAAGATGTCGATCTTTTTCGCCCCATCGCCTGAGAGCCAAACCGTTGATACTCTGGCTCCTTGCAGCTGGGTGGAGGCCAGTTGATATTGACGTTGAATGGTCTCAGCAAGCTGTTGGGTGTATTGCGCCCGAAGATCCTCGGCACTCTGATCGCCTTGCTCAAAGGGTACTGGCAATTCTCGGTAGAAATGGCCATCTTTGGTGTCACCCAAACAAATCTGAAGACGCTCTGTGCCGACATCCACCATCAGCGAAGCGCCGACATCCGGCCGGGCGGTCATATGCTGTTTATAAAGACGCATCAGAGCATGGGTTTGAAGCTCAATCACTGAAAGCGAAAAACCTGCAGATTCAAGACCGGACAGGGTTTCTTTGAGCATGGGCTTGCGGCAGGCATAGACCTCCACCCCATCACTTTCCGGCAGGGGGCGGTAATCATAGAGCAGTTCATCCATCGGCATCCCCAGACTCTCACTAAGCTGGAGGCCGACCTGAACGTATTGCTCATGCTCTGGAATATCGAGTGCTATCGGGAATCGCTTCATCGCCACACTACTTTGAGGGACGCCCATGATCTGAGCTTGTGGCCAGTTCCAAGGCACACCGCAGGCTTTGCGAAGTTGCTTCTTAACCAACTTAAGGGTGTCATTGAGAGAGGAGGATTTTCGCGGTGCTACAACGAGAGCCTGAAGCCTTAATGCTTTGCCACGTTTTTGGATCATCGCAGCACGAATAGAATGTGCGCCAACATCGATCCCCATAGCGGTTTTTCCAGCAAACATTTGAAATGCCACCTTCTTAAAAGTCAGCATCAAGTAACTTTTTTGAAAGTTCTCTCCGCAGGTTCGTTATTTTTTGTTCAGTTCTCTTTATACTACGAGCACTAATGGTTTGAACGACTCGACTGAAAACTTACGGGAAATATCAAGTGAAGTTCATTAAGCGACTGCTTATCCTTGCAATAATTTGCATATTACTTGGAGTGGGTACAATTTTTGGTTTTTACGTTTACGTAAAGCCGGAATTGCCAGATGTTGCCACACTCAAGGATGTTGAACTGCAAACTCCGATGCAGGTGTACAGCGCAGACGGCAAACTGATTTCCCAGTTTGGTGAAAAACGTCGTATTCCAGTTATTTACGACGACATCCCACAAGATTTGATTGACGCGCTGATCGCCACAGAAGACAGTCGTTTCTACGATCACCCGGGTATCGACCCTATCGGTATCACCCGTGCCGCGATCGTGGTCGCCATGTCGGGCAGCGCCAAACAGGGTGCGAGTACCATCACCCAACAGTTAGCTCGTAATTTCTTCCTTTCTAACGAAAAGAAGATTATGCGTAAAATCAAAGAGATATTTATCGCGATCCACATCGAGCAATTGTTGACGAAACAGGAAATCATGGAGCTTTACGTCAACAAGATTTTCCTTGGTTACCGTTCGTATGGCTTTGGTGCCGCAGCACGTGTTTACTTTGGTAAAGATTTGAAAGACCTGACGCTGAGCGAACTCGCTACCCTTGCCGGTATGCCTAAAGCGCCGTCAACCATGAACCCGATTTACTCGGTAGAGCGTGCGACTAACCGCCGTAACGTAGTACTCAAACGTATGCTGGATGAAGGCTATGTCACCCGTTCTGAGTACGAACAAGCGAGAAACGAGCCGATTGTTTCCCGCTACCATGGCGCAGAAATCGAACTGAACGCACCTTACATGGCAGAAATGGCACGCGCCTGGGCGGTAGAGAAATACGGTGAAGACGTCTATGAATCCGGCATGAAGGTGTATACCACGCTCGATTCACGTCTGCAGAATGCCGCTGAAAAAGCCGCCATCAACAACCTGTTGTCCTACGACGAACGCCACGGTTACCGAGGTGCGGTCGCAACACTTTGGAAAGACGGCGCTGAACCTTGGGATTCAGAAAAGATTGCTAACCACCTGAAAAAGCAACCTACCTATGGTGTGCTCAACCCGGCAGTTGTCATCAAAGTAGAAGGGAAAACGGCTGAGGTGGAGCTGCAAGACGGCAAGACGGTTTCTCTGCCTTGGGATGGCATGAAGTGGGCGCGTCGCTACAAAACCGACACCCGTCAAGGCACTGCCCCGAAACAGGCCGCAGATATTCTGGCTGTGGGTGAGCAAATCTGGGTACGCAAGGTCAATGACGCATGGAACCTGAGTCAAGTGCCGGACGCCAACACCGCCATGGTAGCCATGTCACCGGAAAACGGGGCAATCAAAGCATTGGTCGGTGGTTTTAACTTCGTTCACAGTAAATTTAACCGTGCCACCCAGTCCGTCCGTCAGGTAGGCTCTGCTATCAAGCCATTTATCTACTCGGCAGCATTGGACCAGGGAATGACACTCGCAACCTTGATCAATGACGCTCCCATCAACAAATGGGACTCAAGCCAAGGTACAGCGTGGCGTCCGAAAAACTCACCACCAACCTACATTGGTCCAACCCGTGCACGCATTGGTCTGGCAACCTCTAAAAACGTGATGGCGGTTCGTGTGCTGCGAAAAGTTGGCTTGGATGAGACCATCGACTTCCTAACCCGCTTTGGCTTCAAACATGAAGAACTGCCGCGTTCTGAAACCCTGGCTTTGGGTGCAGGTAGCCTGACACCAATGCAAGTAGCACAAGGCTTCAGCGTGTTTGCTAACGGCGGTTACTACCTCAAGCCATATTTTATCAGCAAGGTTGAAGACCCGTTTGGACAGCTGCTTTTCACCGCACATCCACAAACTATCTGCCGCGATAACTGCGACAGCAATGCGTCTAAACTCAGCTCCGATAACCTGATGGAAGAGGAAAACCTGCTGGATGAAACCGCAGCAATGGAAAACGAGCCAGAGTTCGCACCACAAGTCATCAGTGAACAGAATGCGTTCCTGACCCGCGAAATGATGGAAGCGAACATCTGGGGTGGCGGCGACTGGCGTCAGGGCACTGGCTGGAACGGTACCGGCTGGCGCGCACAAAAACCGCTTAACCGCCGTGATATCGGTGGTAAGACGGGCACCACCAACGACTCCAAAGATGCATGGTACAGTGGCTTTGCGCCAGGCATGGTCGCAACAGTATGGGTTGGTTTCGATGATCACTCACGTGAGCTCGGCCGAACCTCCCGCAACGCGAACCTGGATAACTCCCAGATCTCCGGTGCGGAAGCGGGGGCAAAAACCGCGCAACCCGCCTGGATAGACTTTATGGTTGATGCGCTGGTTGATGTACCAGAGCAACGCAAAGAAGTTCCCGCCGACATCGTAAAAGTGCGCATTGACCGTGATACCGGTTTGCTGACACGCAAAAACGATGCAAGCTCAATGTTCGAATACTTTGAGAAGGGCACCGAGCCAACTGACTATGTATCCTCTGCGGCCAGCAGTGGAAATATTTACGAGTCGGAAGGTGAAGAGCTTTTCTAAGTACTCAAGAAACCACAAAGGCGCCCATCGGGCGCCTTTGTTTTTTTCTACGTAATCTATACCCAAACAACCTGAAGATGCTGGATTC
>NZ_LASY01000220.1:0-213 GCF_000973155.1 Grimontia sp. AD028
TCACCGCTGTCAGGCACGGTTTGCCATTGACCATTTTCAAGCTTGTACTGGAAGTTGCCGAGGTCATCGTTTTCTGTGTCACCGGCATTAAAGACCAGCTTGACGGTCACATCGGTGTCCGCTTTGTTGTCGAGTGAGACGGTGTACTTGGCGTTCTTGCCTTCGTTGACCTCGGTCTTGCCGTCGATAGACACGGTCGGGCGGTCATCGTCC
>NZ_LASY01000221.1:0-317 GCF_000973155.1 Grimontia sp. AD028
GTTACAACAGTACCACGGCCTTGGATTGAGAATACGTCTTCGATTGGCAGGATGAATGGCTTGTCGATCGCACGCTCTGGCTCTGGGATGTAAGAATCCAGTGCTTCTGCCAGCTCAACGATTTTCGCTTCCCACTCAGCTTCGCCGTTCAGTGCACCCAGTGCAGAACCTTGAATTACTGGGCAGTCGTCGCCTGGGAAGTCGTACTCAGACAGCAGTTCACGAACTTCCATCTCAACCAGCTCAAGCAGCTCTTCGTCGTCAACCATGTCACACTTGTTCATGAATACAAGGATGTATGGAATACCAACCTGGCG
>NZ_LASY01000222.1:0-299 GCF_000973155.1 Grimontia sp. AD028
GTTGAAATGTTCCGTAAGCTTCTGGACGAAGGCCGTGCAGGTGAGAACGTTGGTGTTCTGCTGCGTGGTACTAAGCGTGACGAAGTTGAGCGTGGTCAAGTACTGGCGAAGCCTGGTTCTATCACTCCTCACACTAAGTTCGAGTCAGAAGTATACGTTCTGTCTAAAGACGAAGGCGGCCGTCATACTCCGTTCTTCAAAGGCTACCGTCCACAGTTCTACTTCCGTACTACTGACGTGACCGGTACTATCGAACTGCCAGAAGGCGTTGAGATGGTAATGCCAGGCGACAACATCCA
>NZ_LASY01000223.1:0-233 GCF_000973155.1 Grimontia sp. AD028
AGTAGGACATCGCCAGGCTTGAATTTTAGGAAGCCCGTTGAGTGCAACGGGCTTTTCTTTCGCTCCTTTGATTGTAATGTGAGCGAGGTCAAAAAAAGATTTTTACTCTTCATCTTCGGATGAAAAAAGATGAAAGTTTTTTCTTGACTCGATATCAGAATCGCGTATGATACGCGGCCTGACTTGCTGAAGCGAAATAAGCTAAAGCTATGAAAGTCAACGTTCTTTAACAA
>NZ_LASY01000224.1:0-205 GCF_000973155.1 Grimontia sp. AD028
CCCCCGCCACGACATTGCCGGTGAACGCGTTCACGGCTATCCCGCCTGCGCCCCCGACCGTCGCCTGTCCCTGTACGTCAAACTGTCCCAGCCCTGCGCCGCCGATGATAAGTGCCATCTGTTCTTTCCTTGAATGTTTTTATGGGTGACACCCCTACATGGAAAGAAACGCGGAAAAAACTGAGCGGGAAAACGAAAAAAGGCC
>NZ_LASY01000225.1:0-282 GCF_000973155.1 Grimontia sp. AD028
TCTGCTCTCCAACCGTTTGAACTATTAAGGTTCACTTCCTTAAGGAAAGCGCCAGACGTTGTGTAAACATGTACCTTGCCGTTGTAGTCCGCTCCAAAGTCAGCCTGATGGAGGCCATCGTTGAAGTTCAACTGCACCTTGGTTGACGTCGTCGACGTGTTAGTCAGGTTAACTGTCCATCCTGGCCATGTGCTGTTTTCCACACCGTTCTGAAGGTGAGTAATGCTGGCGACTTTTGGCGCATCAGCATCATCAGTAATGATAGCCGCAGCGGATTGCACC
>NZ_LASY01000226.1:0-200 GCF_000973155.1 Grimontia sp. AD028
GTACCGCCGGTGGTCGAACCGTCGGTGCCGCCCGTGGTCGAGCCATCCGTGGTACCAGTAGTCGATCCATCGGTACCGCCCGTAGTCGTACCATCGGTCGTACCTGTAGTGCTGCCGTCGGTACCGCCCGTAGTCGAACCATCGGTGGTGCCCGTGGTTGAACCGTCAGTACCGCCTGTGGTCGAACCGTCCGTCGTACC
>NZ_LASY01000023.1:0-18988 GCF_000973155.1 Grimontia sp. AD028
GCACAAAATCCCCACAAACTGCTGCAAAAATCATCACCAAAGGTGAACAGCCCCTAGCTTATTCGACCGCTTCAAGTCCCCAAGGGATATTCGAAACCACACGGTTGACCTGTCCGGCCATTGGTACCGCATTCGCTCCCTGCCAGTCCAGTAACATGATAGCGAGAACATTGCGGTGCTCTCCCTTCGCCAAATCCGTACTGCCAGAGACCGACGGCACCATGCCCTTATCGCGGTTAATCGCTTCCTGGATGATGTCCTGACTACGCGTGACAACCGGGTCGTTATCTAGCCCTGCCAGCAGGAAAGTAATGCCGATCTCTGCAATCACGTCCTCTTTTGAACGCACTGCAATTTCATCAAAATTGTCTCGGAAGTAGTCATAAATCCACTGGAAGTCCGCTTCATTCACAGGCTTTCTGTAGTACTCAGACGCCGCCAGAATGATATGAGTCATTCCATACAATTTATTGTTGTATTGCTGGGTAGAGAGGTTTGCGTCTTCACTGTCCGGATATGTGTCGCGGAAGGCTTTGTCGAAGGCAGCAGTATGATCTGCCTCACCCAGCTGTTTCAGCCAGTAAACCTGATTGGCGAGTTGCGCAGCCCAGGCACGGATCATTTGTGGGTCTGTGGCATACTCGCTGAAATCATACCAACTGAGGATCTCATGCAGCTTTTCATCGTCGATATGCTCCAGCCCATACTCGTTCGCACGCGCCATGCTGCTGATAAGCCCCGCCCCTAGAACAAGATACTCTTCGCGCCCCTGCGCTGCGGCGTGGCGAATTTCATCGCGCTCTGAGTCACCAGAATCGTAGGCCTTCAGTCTTTTCTGACCCTGAGCCAACACATCTTCTTTACTGTGAATCGTGGCCGCATACTCATTCAGCTTATCCGCCACCCGCGCCATATCAGTCCATACTGCTGCCTGATATTTGTCATCTTGGGTCTGGCGATACATACGAAGACCATAATGGCCCAATTGATAGGACGACAGCTCCGCGAGATTCGTATCGTAGGTATGCTTGATCACTGCTGCATCCCGCTTTTCCGTTACCGGCTGCGCGCATCCGCTCAATAGCAATGCCGCGGTTAATAAACTGCTTACCGCTCTTGTCACTCGTTTTTTCAATTCACTGTTCTCGATTTTGGTCACTCGACCCTTTTTAGGCGCACAGCCTATCGCCACCTTGTCAGTAAACCAACAAGGCTATGCAAAGTTTTCTGACAAGGCTCTATTCGGTGACCGAACCGCTGAAAAGAAAAGCGCGGTAACAGAGGAGGTCAACAGGAGCATCAGCGCAATTAATGGTATCTCGAATCAAACCGCGACGGGCGCAGAGCAAAGCCGCATTGCTGCGAGCTCACTGCAAGAGCTGTCGGACGAAATGAAATCGAAGATACAGAAATATACGGTGTGATGTAAGAGAAGAAAGAAAGAAGGAAGAAACCACCCGCGCTGAACCTATTTTCGTAGGGAGAAATGTCCAGCGTGGGTGTTCGCCAAGTATTGACGAAACCTCTCCCGTGCACCAAAGGACAACATATCAGTGACAAGAGAGTCATCAGCAAACAAAAGGCAGTGGATAGCTGATAGTTAAAAATTACCTCAACGCATTCTGCTATTGAGATGGACATCATTTATGACACAAATTAAGTTAATTTGGAGCTCAATAGACCCTTAGTGCGGCGCACATCTACGTTGAGACAGCTTTCGCTCGTTCCAGTGCGACTTCTTTCACATTATCTTTCTTAGATGATAAGTTGGTAATAGTTATCATTACCAACTTATATTCTGGCAATACCGCTAATCTCACTGCTAGACCAAACAAAACATTAGTTTGAGCCACAACTCAGTATCCTCAATCAGTGGAAATACAACTTTCAAGACACACTAAAACCCTAGAGATTTTCATTTTTTGTCACTTAATTGCGCGGACTAATAATCACAAAAAATCAAATACACAGCGCTTTATTTAAAAACAAAGAACCCTATTTATTCCTAACCTTCTCATTCACAACTTGTATATAAATTCAACAATGGATATATCTGAACTATTCCCATATTGATTAAAATAACCACAGTTAATGCGATTTTAAAATGCTTTCAATGCAATATTTTGTAATTAATCAAACTCTTTATGAGACATCGATCGCACTAACCGAAACAAAAATAAGCACACATAAATAACTTATATTGTTGTTTTTTATGAATTTTTGCTGCAGCACTGGGTTTGGAATTGTAAATAATTGAAAAAATGTGATATTGATTCTAAAAACACAGCTCTTATTATTCCTTCAGTTGGTTAGAAAATAATAGAGAAGTAAAAATGATCGAATTAAGTGTTGTTATTCCCACCTATAACAGAAGAGATCTTCTTTCACATACGTTAACGGCTTTATCTGAACAAACCCTTCCTAAAGAAACTTTTGAAGTTATTGTTGTTGACGATGGTGGAATGGATGACTCCGAATATATTGCGCTGTCTTTTTCAGACCGACTGAATATTAAGTACTTCTGGCAAGAGGACAAAGGTTTCAGAGCAGGAAAAGCCAGAAATGTAGGCACTGCTATTGCAGAAGGGAAGTACATCGTTTATCTCGACACTGGTGTCCTTCCAGGCACTGGCACCTTGGAAGAACATCTGTTCCGACATAAGGTTTCCACGCACCCTATCGCGATTGTTGGTTATGTTTACGGCTTTGATCTTGATGACGAAGGCATTAAGAAAATGGAATCTGTCATCACACCTACGAACGTAGACCAGATTCTGGCTGAGCTGGATTCCCAAGGCGCATACGATATCCGCCAATCTCAATACGATGATCTTGGCCACAACATCTGCGACTGGCCTGCACCTTTCGACTTATTCTGGACTTGCCACGTCTCCGCAGAACGCGAGCAACTGATCAAGGCAGGTCTGTTTGACGAGGGGTTTAATAGCTGGGGGGGCGAAGATGTTGATCTTGGTGTTCGCCTTTTCATCAACAACAACATGTTCATCGTTGATAAAGCGATGTCTTCCTTCCACTGGCCGCATCCAAAAGAAGTGAAAGATACCGGTGAGAGCTCACGCAGCGCTGCTGAGCGTATTCACAGTAAATACAATATCTGGCAAACCAGCTACTACGGCTTGGATCATGAGATTAACGATCTCCCCTTAAACAAGCTGATCAAAGTGCTGAAAAGCAGCCCTAATCATCCTATGGCTGACCCCTCGTTGTATAAACCACAACCTAAAACCCAGCCAATCGTAGAGCAGGAATAAGACCAGATTTATGCCGTGTGTTTATGAAAATATCTTCCCCGTTTCTGAAGGACGAACAACGGAAGATGTCAGAACTCTTTTTCGCGAACAGATAGCTCTGGATGAGGATGCCACTTTTATCGGTACCCCCCATATCGCATTTACACTCGCAAGGGATTCCGATAACTACGCCCGAGATGCTCAGTACTCGTTGATTGATGCGCAGGATTTCACCCAAAGCATTTCCATCGGTAAAGGAACGGTTTTGTACTCCGAAGACAATCTAGCCTTCGAAAACCGCGCAGTACGTCTGACCGTTGTGAAGGTCAATAGCAATCAGTCTGGCAAAATTTCTATTGGTGAAGGTTGTGTCATGCAAGGCACAGCAATTGTTTCTTACGACGAAGTAGAAATTGGCGACAAAGTACTGTTTGGCCCAAAAGTGACCATTATGGACAGCAGCGGTCACCCGGTAACAGGACGTTGGAGTGATGATGAAGCAGCACGCACACGCGTCGCCAAAGTCACCATCAAAGACAATGCCTGGATTGGGATGGGGGCCACGATCCTCAAAGGCGTGACCATTGGTGAAAATGCCGTTGTTGGCGCAAACAGCGTCGTCTACCAAGATGTGCCAGACAACTGTATAGCAATAGGAAACCCCGCAACCATCGTTAAACAGTTGGACGCAGTTTCCTAACCTTTTCGCAGATCCTTCATTCTTCAAACTGAAGTCATTAAGCCCTCGAAAAGCTCGAAGGATCTGCTTTTTCCGGATACTCCTATGTCAAAATCTCACGCCTTGTCATCAAGACTTCTGGCGAATGGGCCATTGTTCGCTCTCGCCCTACCCGTCGCTCTCCAAACCGCAGTTTTCTCCAGCAAGAGTGTCGTTGACACCTTGATGCTTGGCGGAATTGGAGAGCTAGAAATAGCCGCTGTCGGCCTCGCTGCCAAAGCGCAAATGATCATCAGTTTCTTCATCATTGGTTTGAGCATTGGTGGCGGTCAGGTGGCTGCGCAATGCTTTGGCGAAAAGGGAGCAAGCGGCGAGAAAAAGCTCCTCAACACCGTTTTAATCACTCTGTTGCTAAGCCTGGTGACAGCGGCATGTTTCTTCGTTCTGCTGTTCATTTTCCCGGAAGCCCTCATGGCATTGGGCACCCAGTCGCCTGATGTCATTGCTAAAGGTGCCGATTACCTCAAGCCGATCGCATTCACCCTTTTCTGCTTTGCCGTGACATCATCTCTGGCTTGTGGTTTGCGAGCCATGCACCAACCCGGCATTGCCACTAAAGTGAGCCTTATTGGTGTCGTCCTCAATCTGTTCCTGAATTGGGTTCTGATCTTTGGTCACTGGGGAATGCCAGCAATGGGAATAAAAGGCGCGGCTATCGGCACTTTGATCAGCGCCGTAGTTGAGTGTCTGCTGCTCATTGGCTACCTAAAGCTCACCAAACACCCTCTTGCTATCATCCGCCCTGCACAGTTCATCACTTTGAAAGTCAGCGACATTCAGATAGTAGGTAAGCTTTCAATCACTGCCGCGATTAACAGCGTGGTTTGGGCTGCTGGCCTTTTCGCCTTTCACGCCATTCTTGGGTATAGCGATGCGGATCTTCTGGTTGCGCTTTCCGTATTGGCACCGATTGAAGCCCTAGCCATGTCCCTATTGATTGGATTGGCAACGGCAGGTTCGATTCTGGTAGGAAATAAAGTGGGCGCTGAACAGCAAGGCGAGCTTTCCGATACTGTGCGTGCCAATCTCATTACCAGCTTGGTGGTTGGGATATGTTCAGCGGTGTTATTGATAGTGTTCAAAGCGCCCTTGGTATCGCTGTTCTTTCACAATGAAGTTCCTTCAAATGCAGAAGCTTTGGCGCTCACCCTTTATGACATTATGGCCTTTTCATTGGTCATAAAGAGTCTTTCAATGATGCTTATCGTGGGTGTACTCAGGGCTGGCGGAGATGCCTCGTTTTGCCTGTTTACCGATATTTTCGCACAATGGATTGTGCTGTTACCCTGCGCCTTTTTGCTGACTCACTGGCTTCAATGGCCCGCTGTTTATCTGTTTGGCTTAGTACTTGTAGAAGAAAGCTTAAAGCTGGTTGTGTGCCTCTGGCGACTCAAATCAGGAAGATGGATTCGTAACCTTGCCGCTGCGATGAGTTGATCAAAAAAGGAGCCAGTTTGGCTCCTTTTTCAATGCGGATTATTTCGTCCCTTTCGGACTCAGTGTTGCCCAAGGATTGGCGCGATCTACACCTGACTCATTACGCTCGATACGTTTGGTGGATTGCGGCTTTCTTGATGGTTTTCTATCCTGCTTTGGCTTGCTGTTTTTCGCAGACTTTTCGCCGCCCGCTTTTGGCTCTCGCTTATTCTTCGGCACGTAATTCAGAATAGAAATAGGCACGGGTTTCCTTGGAGCAAAGCCCTCGATTTCACGTCGTTCAATCAAATGCCCCAGACGGGTTTCAATCATGCACAGGTTCTTGAAATCGTCTTTTGAAAGGAAAGAGACTGCCTCGCCTTTTGCCCCCGCACGGCCAGTACGACCAATACGGTGGATATAGTCGTCAGCTGGGAATGGCAGGTCATAGTTGATCACGCGCTTCAGTTCTTCAATATCGATACCACGCGCTGCGACACCGGTGGCAACCAAGAATTGCAGCTTGCCAGATTTGAAATCTTCCAGTAACTGCTCGCGCATCGCCTGACTCCGGCCGCTGTGGAAAGACTCTGCTTCAATACCGCGCTTACCCAGTTGCTCCACCAGCTTGGCGGCGCCATGTTTGGTTTCAATAAAGATCAGCGCCTGATCCCAACCATGTTCGGTGATGAGATGCGCTAAAAGCGACGATTTCTTGTCTTTGTCTACGGTTGTCAGCCATTGCTCAATGTCCGCTTTACTGTTCCCTTCAGAACTGATTTCAACTGGGTTAGGTACGGCGGTTTTAGCAAGAAAACGAACCTTGTCTGACAAGGTTGCAGAGAACAGCAGGTTCTGGCGTTCAGCTGGCAGGCGCTCGATGATTTTGTTGATGTCTTCAATAAAGCCCATGTCCAACATGCGATCGGCTTCGTCCAACACCAGACATTCCAGCTCATCAAAATGCACAGCGCGCTGGGACATCATGTCCAAGAGGCGACCTGGCGTTGCCACCAGAATATCGACCCCATCAATCAGACTTTGCTTTTGAGACGCTGAGCTCGTGCCACCATACATTGCCAATGTTTTAAGAGACAAGTGCTTGCCGTATTCATTAGCATTCTTCTCCACCTGACCTGCAAGTTCGCGGGTCGGCGCCAAAACCAGTGCCCGCACACGCTTTTTACGACGGGTTTCGCCCTGGCTTAGCATTTCCAATAGTGGCAGCAGGAAACTGGCTGTTTTGCCCGTACCTGTCTGCGCCGTCGCCAGCAGGTTCTCGCCACGCAGAATCACAGGAATGGCTTTTTCCTGAATAGCAGTAGGATGTTGGTAACCCAACTCCGTCACGGCGGATACGATAGGTTGGCTCAAGCCCAGTTTGGAGAATGACATGAGAAATCTCGGCATTGTAGGAAGACAAAGTATGGCAGAACCACAATAAATGCGGCTGACCAAAGGGCGCGCATTCTACCATGCGGAAGATGAAATGACAGTTTTCGCTGAAAGGCTAACCTTTGATTTTGGCGATAAGCTGCTTGCACTCGCCAAGAGAGAGATAGTGCGGCACTGGATAATTCCAGTTCGCCTCGCGAATGGCATGTTTGGCTATCTGGGTGATATCTTCCGATTTAATGTCTGGCAGGGTGCGCGGCATGTTCATGGATTCTTGCAATGACACCACGTAATTCACAAACGCACTGGCATTGGTTTGGTCGTCCCAGCTTTCGTCACCAACATCGACCATTTTCGCCATGTTAGCAATACGCACTTTGGCAGACGGAACAGACGCTTCCAGTACATGGGGTAGTGCCAACGCATTTGCTGCACCATGCGGCGTGCCATACTTTGCTCCAAGGTGGTGAGCAATCGCATGGGTGTAACCCAAACTGGCTTTGGTAAACGCAAGACCCGCGTAATAGGACGCCATTGCCATGTTGAACCTGACTTTCAATGAGTGACCGTCTTTATAGGCTGCAATCAGGTTGGCATGGATAAGCTTTAATGCCGCTGTCGCGTACGCATCAGTTTCTGTGGTGGCGTTAAGTGAAAGATAAGCTTCGACGGCATGGGTCAATGCATCCATGCCGGTTGCGGCGGTGATGTGGGGAGGCAAACCCGTCATTAAATGTGGATCAAGCGCTGCCATCAGAGGCACCAATTTCGGATCCATCAATGGGGTTTTCTGATGACTGGAGGGATCTGAAATCACTGCGGCGACCGTGACTTCCGACCCTGTGCCTGCCGTGGTTGGAATCACAAACAAAGGAGCGGGTGTGCGCCATACCTTCAACAATCCTGCGAGCTTTTTGATTGCCTTGTTGTTGGTGACACGTGCAGCAATGACTTTGGCACAATCAATCGGTGAACCGCCGCCCACTGCGAGAATACCTTTACAGTTTTCCCGTTTATAAACCGCCAATCCTTCTTCTGCCTGAGGGTAAGTTGGGTCAGGCGTCACTTTGTCAAACCTTGCAAAATCGACCCCGTGCCGATGCAGATAGCTTTCAATCTGGTCAACAATCCCCACTTCCACTAAGGCTTCATCGGTCACAATCAGAAGTTTGCCGAGATTCATCAGGCTGATGGCTTCGCAAAGTTGCTCTGCACTTTCCGCCCCGGTAAACAGCGTCGGCCGCGGAATAGGAATGACACGCGCTGCGACTTTCAACGCTTTCATATAGCTTTTGTGGGCTGCTTTCACCAGCATGGGTAGAATCTCCTTTCTTGTCATTTCAGACTAGGCAAGCATTGAAGCGCCCACTAGAAATTTCCCATAAAAAACAGCGATTCATCACGCAGAACTCATATTTTGGTAAGAGACAGATCTCAATAGGGCTGAGGGGATTGGTCATTAGTTCACCGGGTGTTATGTTGGTTAAACTTCAGCCACAAGGACGGAAAGAGAGTAATGGGACAAACCAACAAATCACTCAGCGACAAACAAATCAGCTTTATCGAGCAGCAGAAAATCTATTTCGTCGGCACAGCAGCTGACTCCGGCACGGTTAATATCTCTCCGAAAGGTGGCGACTCCTTACGCGTGATTAACAACAAAACGTTGGCATGGCTAAACCTGACAGGCAGCGGAAATGAGTCAGCGGCACATGTGCTGAAAGACACACGAATGACGGTGATGTGGTGTGCGTTTGAAGGCTCACCGTTGATCCTTCGTACCTATTGTCAGGCGCGGGCACTACACCGTAACGACCCAGAATGGGAAATCTATGTTTCGCTGTTTCCTGAAAGCGTCGCGTCCCGTCAGATTTTCTTGCTGGACATTGATATGGTGCAGGCGTCTTGTGGAATGTCTGTTCCCTTCTTTAGCTATGAAGGCGACAGGGACGAACTGGCGAAGTGGTCTGAGCGACAGGGAACGGAAGGTATTCAAAAATACTGGTTGAAGAAGAATCAGGTGAGCCTTGATGGTTTTGAAACCGACATCGCCGCTAAAGCTGGTATTAGCATCGACGAATAGCCATCTCGAGCGCGGCAAATGCCGCGTTCTCACTCCGCCTTTTTGTCCAAAAAATTGGCTTTTAGAACTAATTTTGCATATTTATTAGTTCTTCCTTGAGTAAAGGCATATACCTTACTCATGCTTGCTGCTGAATATTGAACGGAATCACAATATTAAGTCAATTCACAGACGGTGGTGTACCGCAAGCCGTCATAGAATATAGGAAGTTTTCCTGCCGGATATTCACAATGACAACAAAAATTATTCTAGACACTGATCCGGGCATCGACGATGCCATGGCCATCCTCTTTGCCGAGGCGAGCCCTGTGATCGAGTTGGTTGGCTTAACCACAGTCTATGGCAATGCAGACATCGACATCAGCACACGCAACGCGCTGTATCTCAAACAACGTTTTGGCTTTCAATGTGATGTCGCGAAAGGTGCATCAAAGCCACTCCAGCGTCCACCTGTTGGTGCCAGCGTGGCGGTTCATGGAGAAAATGGCTTTGGTGATGTGGCCATTGAGGCCCCGACCATCAGCGCCGATCCACGACCCGCCCACCAATACATCATCGACACAGTGACAGCCTCACCGGGTGAAGTCACACTCGTCGCTGTTGGCCCCCTGACTAACCTGGCAATGGCACTCAAGCAAGCGCCGGAGATCACCAAGCTGGTGAAAGAAGTGGTGATCATGGGTGGCGCGTTTGGGACAAACGGACACACGGGTAACGTCACTCCCTTTGCGGAGGCCAATGTCCATGATGACCCCCATGCTGCCGATATCGTTTTCACCGCTGACTGGCCAGTGACGGTTATTGGTTTGGATGTCACCCACGAAGCCTTTTTCTCTAATGACTACATCGACACCTTGCGCGAGACTTGCGGAGAGGTTGGTGAGTTTATGTGGGATATTAGCCGCTTCTATCTCGATTTCTACAAAACACGTATGGGCGTTGATGGCTGTTTTGTGCATGACCCTTCCGCGATTGCGTATGTGATTGACCCAAGCCTGTTCGAGGTACGCCAAGGCGCTATTCGCGTGGTCTGTGACGGCCCGGCAGAAGGTTTGACGTTACAGAAGGACAAAGACACGAAACACAAAACCGACGATTGGGCGGATTTCCCTGCACAGAATGTGGCAGTGAAAGTGAACGACCAGGCGCTATTGGATTTGTATCTCGATACCATCACTAGCTACAGCGATTGATTCGTTACCCGTAAGACGCCAATGGAGTCTGTTGTTGCCTACAGGCTCCATTGTTCACGCAAATACACAGTTCTTATTTCTTCAGCCCCTGGGATCTGCGTAAACACTCAAAAGAGAAACTGGTAGGCCGTGCGATGCCGATAAGGCTGGTTGGCCTGATAGACGCCACTTTTCTCGCCCCATTCTGGGTGGTTGGGCCCATCCGGTAAGTATTGGGTCTCAAGCGCCAGACCATCAAAATTCTCATAGTCACCATGATGACCGGGCTCTCCTTGAAGGAAATTGCCTGAGTAGAACTGGATAGCTGGTTTTGTTGTGCTCACTTTCATGATGATAGAGCGATCCGGAGCCAACAAAGATACCGCCAATGCCTCGCCGTCACACACGTCCGGGTCGAGAACAAAGGCATGATCGTACCCGCCCGCGATTTTCTGGTCTTCATCGCTCAGAAAATCACGTCCAATGACTTTGGGCTCGGAAAAGTCGAAGGCGGTTTCGTTGACAGGATTCCAAGCACCGGTTGGAATGAGATCTTTTCGCGTAGGAAGGTAATGACTGGCTTCCATCATCAGTATGTGCTCAAGGCTTTTGACGCCTGCCCCCACTCCAGCGAGGTTAAAATACGCATGGTTAGTCAGGTTGATGGGACAGGCTTTATCACACTCAGCCTGATACTGAATTTCAACACGGTTTTCTTCATCAAGCAGGTAGGACACACTTGCAGAAAGATTTCCCGGAAATCCCTGATCACCGTCTTCTGAATCGAGATGAAATGTCACGGCGTTATGACTCTGTGCCACGATCGTCCAACGGCGTTTATCAAACCCCTCTTTGCCGCCGTGAAGAGTGTTTTTTCCTTCGTTACTGCAAAGAGAATACGTACGATCACCGAGAGAAAACTGGCTGGCATCAATACGGTTGGCATAGCGCCCAACGATCGCACCAAAATAGGCTGTTTGCTTTCGGTGAGCGGCCATGTCGGGGGCATGCAGTAACACTTCACGGAACCCCGAAGTCAGAGGCAGTCTGCAGCTTAGCCAAGTTGCGCCGACGTCCATCAGGGATAGGGTCATACCGTGGCTGTTTTTGAGATGGACTATTGTCGCGGGCAATCCATCATATGATGGCGTGGAAGTGAATGCCTGTTCCAGCCTTTTCAAGTCAGCCTCGTTACTCATGACATCACCAATCACTCTCTCACTTCACCCGCTCCAGCCTTGGCCTGACAGACATAAATATCCGCGTTCAACCCAGTCAAAGCATGATACCTTTCTGAGACTACAGTCCGAACCGCCTCCACATCATCAGGCGCGACCAGCGCTACAATACAGCCCCCAAAACCGCCGCCAGTCATGCGCACGCCGCCTTCATTTCCGATAACAGACTTAACCATCTCCACCAGCGCATCGATCTCCGAGACGGTGATTTCAAAATCATCCCGCATCGAGGCGTGAGACGCCGCCATCAAGGCACCCATCGTTTTCAAATCCCCGTGTTGTAGCGCAGTGGCAGCAGCAAGGGTTCTCTCGTTTTCGGTGATCACATGACGCGCCCGTTTCGCCACGGTTTCGTCAAGTTCGTCGGCCGCTTGCTCGAAGGTTTCCAAAGAAACATCGCGAAGGGCAGCCACATCGAAAAAGCCTGCCGCTTCTTCACATTGTTCGCGTCTGGTGTTGTATTCGCTGTCCACTAACCCGCGCTTTTTGTTGGAGTTGATGATGACCACCGCCATATCCTGGGGCATAGAAACCGGGGTGGTTTGCAGCGTTCGACAATCGATCAACAAAGCGTGATCTTCCATCCCTTTGGCGGAAATCAACTGATCCATAATGCCGCAGTTACAGCCCACAAACTCGTTCTCCGCTTGCTGGCCGTTCAGCGCAATGTCTGACTGGGAAATATCCAGTTGGTAGAGGATTTTGAAGGTTTGCCCAATCACCACCTCAAGGGCAGCAGATGAACTCAATCCGGCTCCCTGCGGAACGTTACCACTCACGGCCAGATCTGCGCCTTTGAACTCATAGCCACGTTGCTTGAGACACACAACAACGCCCCGAATGTAATTGGCCCACATTTTCTCTGGCAGAAAAGCAATATCTTCATCAAGCGAGAATTCATCCGTTGCATTGTCGTAGTCAGCCGCCACTACACGGATGATGTTGTCCTGACGCGGAGCAGCCGCCACAACGGTCTGATAGTTGATCGCACATGGCAGCACAAAGCCATCGTTATAGTCAGTGTGCTCTCCAATCAGGTTCACGCGTCCGGGCGCCTGAACCAGATATTCAGCCTTGTAATCAAACTTTGTGTGGAATGCCTGTTGCACAGTGTGGATGAGGTTATTCATTGGCCATTCCCTGCCTGTTCGGCGCATTCTTTATAATGGACATCGCTGACGGCACGAAGACGTTCAGCGGCTTGTTCTGGTGTCAGGTCTCGTTGGGTTTCTGCCAACATCTCATACCCCACCATGAACTTTCGCACCGTGGCACTGCGAAGCAACGGCGGATAAAAATGCGCATGTAACTGCCAGTGGTCAACGTCCGTTCCTTCCTCATAAAAAGGCGCGTAGTGCCACCCCATCGAATAGGGGAAAGGGCACTGGAACAAGTTGTCATAACGGCTGGTGAGCTTTTTCAGTGCCAACGCCAAATCGTCACGTTGTTCGTCATTCAACTCCCCCATTCGCCGTATCGTTACTTTCGGCATCAGCAGGGTTTCAAAGGGCCATGCTGCCCAATAGGGAACCACCGCCAGCCAGTGCTGGGTTTCCACCACGGTGCGGGAGCCGTCCGCCAATTCTGCCTTGGCGTAATCAAGCAACAGGTTCGAACCTTGCTCTTGATGATAAGCCTTCAGAAAGGTTTCCTTCCGGGCGATTTCATTCGGTAAAAAACTGTTGGCCCAGATCTGACCGTGTGGATGGGGTTGCGAGCATCCCATGGCTTCGCCTTTGTTCTCAAATGCCTGCACCCAAAGGTAGGTTTTACCCAGCATTTCTATTTGCTCAGACCAAGTCTCAATCACGTCGCGAATGGTGGTAAGCGGAAGTTCCGGCAGGGTCTTACTGTGATCAGGTGAGAAACAAATCACCCGGCTAAGTCCCCTCGCTCCTTCCATTTTGAATAGCGGATTATCGGCTTTCGGCGCATCCGGGGTATCTGGCATCAGTGCAGCAAAGTCATTGTCGAACACATAAGTGCTCTCGTATTGAGGGTTCTGATCACCGGATACGCGCACGTTGCCAGGACACAGAAAACAATGCTCTTCATAGTCAGGCAACGCCGAATCAACAGGCTTTTCATCTTGACCACTCCACGGACGTTTTGCGCGGTGGGGAGACACCAACACCCATTGCCCAGTTAAGGGATTGTAGCGTCGGTGAGGATGATCAACCGGGTTAAACACAAGATTTGACATGGCTTTCCCTAGAACTACTCAAAAAAATCCGTTTCAAAACCAATCAGACAATTTGCTAATTACCGTTTCCATCTCAGGGTCTGTTGACCTTTGGTATTGTCAAAGACTTCCTCTCCGTAATCCAAATAGAAGATTTAAGGCGAACAATTAAAATGGAAACGTTTACATTAAATGTTAGCGTATTTGTGCCAGAACACAATTCCATTACATCCTCCTACTTGAGAAGGGCAATTCTTCTGTCTAACCACCATCAGGAGTCTGCCTAAACGTCGTCCAGAAAAGCGTGATTTCTAGCAGAACTGATACGAGCTATAAACATACCAGAGATATCGCTATTTGCTCAGGCATAAAAAACGCACTCCTATCTCGTCATTTTGAAAGAAAATTGGCTGATAACCCCTTCGATATTTCCCTCACTCAACTTTCATACTGGCTCAGTCTTCTATCAATTTTTACAGTGATTTTCAGCCATCGAGTCACTTGATTCCTTGTGAAAAATCAACGCATTAAACCCTTATAAAAACTGACTTTTCTGTTGTCCTTCTCCGTCTAATTGAACAGTATTTTTTATGTGCCGCGCAGGCCAATTTAGCCTGCGGCTCTCTACCCAAAAGGAAGGGCACATAGAGAAAGGATCGCAGGCCGTTGGATTGTCATTCCAGCGATTTGCAAAAGCAGGGCTCGGATTAGCAGTACGAGACAACCAAAAGAAAACGTGAATAACATTCACGACAAAAGGGGAAATTTAAAATGGGATTTTTCGCAAATCTATTTAGTGGAATTGGTGAGGCAATTTCTAAAGTCGGCGAAGCGATTGCAGAAGTCACAACGGGCATTGCGAACGTTGTAAGTACAGCAGTCAGCGCTATTGATGAAGGCCTGAGCTGGGTTGGAGACAAAATTGCGGAAGCCACCGCGGACATACCCATAATCAATGGTATAACCGCTGCCGTTGCTACCGTGATTGATGGCGTCACTGACGCGGCAGAAATTGTGACACACCACTTTATGATGAACGTTGCGCAAGTTGGCCAAACCGTGGGTGAAGTTCTCGATACCACCGGTGAAGTGATTGAAGCGGTTGCTGAAGGTCATGGGGAGTGTGTACCAGAAATTATCAAAGAAGGTGTGGGTGAAATCGTTGAAACTGCGGAAGAACACTTCGCCATGCATATTCAGCACGACATTGAACTTTTGAAAATTCCGGTTCAGGTTGTGTCAGAAGCGACCAGTGAACTACTCACAGGCATTATCGGCGAAAACCATATTTCTCAAGCACCATTGCTGCTTGATGATGCACAGAGCTTTGTTTTTGATGATGTCATTCATGACGGTATTTTCGCTCCAGCGATTGAAGGTTGGGAGCACTTGAACAACGAAGTATTCGGCAACACAGTCGATGGTCTTTCCCACTCAGAAATGGGCATGGGTTGGTTGACTGGTGAGCATGATGGTCATGGCTCAGGCGAACACGGCTCTGGTGAGCATGGTTCAGGTGAACATGGCGGCCATGGTGAAACAGCATGTGGTTGCGGTACGACTGAACCAATGCCTCCTATGCCGCCAGCAGCAGATGAGTTTATGTGGGTGTAATTCACCTTCAGGCAAAGAAAACGCGAGTCTTCGGCTCGCGTTTTTTCTAGAAGTTTTTCAATGGTTTGACGACGGCATCCAGCCCTTCAATTTTCAGTGCCAGACACAAGGCCAATAGTTGACCCAACTCCCCTTTGGGAAACCCCTGCTTCTCGAACCAAAGCAAATATTCTTCTGGCAAATCAATCAACACCCTTCCGGCGTATTTGCCAAACGGCATTTTCATTCTCGCCAGTTTGAGCATGTTTTCTTTTTCGAGCATGGTCGTTTTTCACTTCCTATTGGGCAGAACGAGAGTCTATCACGCTGCGCAGTGCACCTCGCGCGATCTTCTCCCCATCTGTCAAAGCAAGCATGAGATAGCGTCTCAGTTGTAGGCAAAATGGGTTATTCATCCTTAGTTAAAACAATAGCGACATAAACGCTGACTAATGTGTATCACTTCATGATGACAGCGAGAGGTGACTGCCATGCCTTCACAAGGATTTAATACCGAGTTTTTGAGTATTCCTGTTTCACTGCCACGACTGGGCGAGAGCCTGTTAGAGGTGGCTTGGGAATACGGTGAACCTTTGTACTATGAACACTTTTCACTGGTGATGAACCGTGAAACAAAAATGGCGTTCTACACCGCCCACAATATCGACAGGCAAACACTGATGAGCCTGAAGCGCGCGAGATGGAAGCTCGACCCCCGCGTCGATATTGATTATCAGGCTGGCCCCGAGGTGTATAAAAACAACGTCTGGGACCGTGGCCATATGGTGCGTCGAGCGGCGATTACCTGGGGCTCCCGCCCGGAGGCGAGTCAGGCAAACAAAGACTCTTTTTTCTATACCAACGCCAATTTGCAGCACGCGAAGTTCAATCAGGATGAATGGCTGGAACTGGAAAACTGGTTGCTGGAAGAAGAAGATCTCGACGACAAACTTTCTGTGTTCACTGGCCCTATAAACACCATCAATGACCAGCCTTACCGAGGCACTTACATTCCGTCTGCATTCTGGAAAGTGATTGTGTTCACCAAAGGTGGCGAACTTCAATGCCGCGCGTTTTTGATGAAGCAAAGCGAGTTCTGGGACGATCACGACGGTCGGAATACCCTGAATCTGGAAAGCTATCAGGTTTCGCTTACCCAAATCACAGAGCTCACTGACCTCTATTTCCAGCAAGCGCTCTACGATACGAACCCCATGTTCTACTCCCCAAACAACTTCACCACGTCAAACGATATCGACACGCCAGAAATGCGCCCTATCGAATCGCCAACTGACATCGTGGATAACCGAGGAAAATACACCGATATCGTCCAGGAGCTATGGGATGCCGATGACAACCGCTTCGATGTCACCCGTCTTGCCGACGGTCGCTGGATGAACGAAAACGCAGATATCCGCCTCTATGAGCAAGGCTACCGTCGGCCGGGTAAGCGTGATTTGGCCAAGTTCTTCCTCTTCGATGAAGTGAATACCGACAAGCTGATGTTCCTGCCTTCTTATCAGGCGTTTAAACGGTTGATTGATAACTACAACGAGCTTGAACGCGACGAAGAGAAATACAGCGATGTTGAACTGGCCGAGATCGAACATTTCCTCGATACCTGTTTTGCCCGCTACGACGATGAAGACAGGATTTCACTCATGGAGTCGGTCTATCAATACATCACTGATGACCAAAGTGAAGGCGGTCTTGGATTTGCCCAAGCCAAACTCACCGAAATGCCTTTTACCAGTGCCACCTTTGGTGAAGGACAGTGCATAGACCTGACCAACATCGAGACCTTTCGCGAAACGGTCAGAAATATTTGGTTCGGGCTCTATACCAACAACTTTGGCAACCGTCAGGTGAAACATGCTTCAGGCTTTGAGCATGTTTTTCTTGGCGAGATTAAGCGTGAGGGCTCTCGCTACGAAATCGGGGGTTATCACTTCTGGGCGAAGTTCTTCTGGGATGAGCAAAATGGTAGCGGCGGAAAAGCCGATTTGGAGTACTTGGGCTCTTTTTATGATGGCCCAGAAGGGAACCTGAATACTGATGTCGCGACATTGGCCATGAGCTGGCGCGTGGGCGAGAAGATCGCATGGAAAGAGAAAGGCGGATTCTTCGTGGGTATGAGCCCAGAATGCCTCTTGGCACTGGGCACCATGCTGACATTTGAAAGCTTCCGCAACGACACCCAGCCACTGTCGTTTTTTGATGGCGAATCCAAGCGCAGAGCCGCCATCAACGGCTGGCGCTACGATTTGGTGCTATACCGCGAGACGCTGAAAAACCAGGATCGCGGCTTCCATTTGCGATCTTTCTATCCGGTACTAAAAAGTCGTGATAATCGCGATCCGTTATTGGCTCCGCATTCCAATACCGATGTCTTGCTGTATGACGAAGGCGATGTGGTCATTGCTTCTGCGATGCCGAATCCACCGGGTGTCGGCGATCAAAATGAGTGGGTGTCCATTCGAAATGAAACGCCGGGACTGATTGACGTGACGGGCTGGCAAATACGGACTAAATCCGGCACCACAGTCCTTCGCGAGAAGACCAAGTTACCACCGGGTCGTGAGCATAAAATTGTTGTTCGCGCAGGGGGCGGCGGGGCAGCACTTTCGAATAAAGGGACAGTGATTGAGCTGTTGGATACGGAAGATACTGTCATTTCCAAAGTGGAATACAAATCGGTGAGCCGTCGCGCTGAGGGACAGGTACTGAACTTCAGTTAACGAATCTTCGCAACCAAAGCCAAAGGCGCGGAACTCCGCGCCTTTCTTCTTTCAATACGTCAATCCAAGGCGCAGGTTTCGCATCCAAACATCTTGGCATGCATCCAACAGCCCACACAGAACCCCAGCACCGCTTCCAGCCAGGTCAACATAAAGCAGATACCCAACACAGCAAACAGCCAAATGTCAGGCATTTCCAGTAAGCGAAATGTCAGACAGGTAATCCCCATAATAGCCCCGAGGCTCCATGCAAAGCGTTTGGGCTTTATCGGTTTCCAAATGGCCTTGGAGCGCATGGTCATCGCCGTTCCCAACAATCCTGACGGGCTTAGGGGCGTTAACCCGAACATCGCCGCCATCAACATATCGAAAATCACATACGGGCCAACATAAATCACAGGATCCCATTCAGGACGAACCAACAAGATCACCATAGTGACCGCGGATAACACATTTAATAGCCCCGCCCGGGCTCGCGTGGCAGTCTCGTTGATCCGCAGATCGCTTTCACCCGGAATGCTCTGTCCCATTGCCAGAATCGGGGTGGTTAAGAAGGTATGATATTGTTTTAATTCGTCAGCGCGCATGAACCT
Source organism: Grimontia sp. AD028 (assembly GCF_000973155.1). Taxonomy (NCBI): domain Bacteria; kingdom Pseudomonadati; phylum Pseudomonadota; class Gammaproteobacteria; order Vibrionales; family Vibrionaceae; genus Grimontia; species Grimontia sp. AD028. Next base: position 18,401 of record NZ_LASY01000023.1, read on the forward strand.
TTCCCTGAGTCATTTTCTTTTAAGTCTATACGCTGGTTAAATTCCTACCTGAGTCTTGGCCAAATCTTGCTCGCTGAGCAACTTTTCGCCCAACCCACAAGCAATACCTTGCTCTCCCCTTTTCATGACTAGTCTAACTTACTGTTTTCATTGAGCTCCATCACTGGCACACCCCTTGCGTTATTACCCACGTAGTAAACAACCTCCTCCGAATTTTTATAGGGAAATTACAATGCCAACTCCTTGTTATATCGCCATCGAAGGCAAAACCCAGGGCAACATCACTGCCGGTGCCTTCACCGCTGACTCTGTCGGTAACATCTACGTAGAAGGCCACGAAGACGAGATGCTGGTGCAAGCCTTTGACCATATCGTGACTGTACCGACTGACCCACAAAGCGGTCAGCCTTCTGGCCAGCGTGTTCACAAGCCGTTCAAGTTCACCGTGGCGCTGAACAAAGCGGTTCCTCTAATGTACAACGCACTGGCGTCCGGTGAGATGCTGCCGAAGATTGAGCTCAAGTGGTACCGCACTTCTGTCGAAGGTAAGCAGGAGCACTTCTTCTCCACCATCCTGACTGACGGCAC
>NZ_LASY01000024.1:0-47137 GCF_000973155.1 Grimontia sp. AD028
CTCGAATTGAACGCATTGATAGCCTCTGAATGCGAGCATCTTCAGGTCGTTTGGGTATAAAACTGTATGAAATGATGAATAGCTCGGTTGGTTGGCTCAGTTGGCTAAAAGTCATCCAAGCTCGCCCTTCCCTGTTAAGGCCACCGTAGAATTGATTGCAACTTTTTTGACCATTGCCTCTTTTTTGAACCTGCATTACACTCGCGTTCCTTTTTCGCTTGTTGTTTATTTTTTGCCTGTCGCTTCTCATTACCATGCACACCAAGTCCCAAAATCTGATGCCTTGGCTCAGAGTGTTTCTGATCGCCCTGAGCGCCTTTATTTTTAATACCACCGAGTTTGTCCCTGTCGGCATGTTGGCTAACCTTGGCGAAAGCTTTGGTATGCGCCCTGCTGAAGTCGGGCCAATGCTGACGATTTACGCCTGGATTGTGGCGCTGGCTTCTTTGCCAGTAATGTTGCTGCTTGCCAATTTTGAGCGTCGTCGCCTGATGTTGGGCGTATTTGCATTGTTTGTTGGTAGCCATGTCATTTCTGCCATGGCTACCAGTTACAACATGCTGCTGGTTTCCCGTGTCGGTATCGCGTTTGCGCACTCGGTGTTTTGGTCGATCAGTGTCGCGATGGCAGTAAGAATGGCACCAAAAGGCAAAGGTGCGGTGGCAATCAGTCTGCTTGGAACAGGTACAGTGCTCGCCATGGTAATGGGCGTGCCATTGGGTCGCGTTGTTGGCGAATGGTTCGGCTGGCGCACGACTTTCGGTGGCATTGGCGTGATTTCTGGCGTGCTGATGTTGGCGCTTTGGCGCTGGCTGCCGATGCTGCCGGTTTCCAACTCCGGTAACCTATCCAGCCTGCCCGAGATTGCGCGTAATAAGCCGCTGCTGAGTCTGTATCTATTGACGGCGATTATCGTCACTGCTCATTTTACGGCTTACACCTATCTTGAACCGCTGATTCAGCAGGTTTGGAATCTGAGTGCGGATGTTACCACCTGGGCGCTGATGACTTACGGCGCGGCGGGTATTGTTGGCAGCTTGTTGTTCAGTCGCATGCAGCCTCGTCATCCAAACACCCTGCTGATTCTGGGCTTTGGCTTGCTGGCATTGTGCCTTTCTATGCTTTCGAGATCCGGTATTGGCATATTCCAGCTTTTCCCGGGTGTGGCACTTTGGGGCGCGGTGATGATGACAGTCGCGCTCGCCCTGCAAACACGCGCGCTGGAATACGGCTCGAAAGCGACCGATATCACCATGGCTATCTACTCCGGCATTTTCAATGTGGGGATTGGCGGCGGCGCACTGCTGGGTAGTCAGGTTGTGCTTCACTATGGCGCGGCGAAAAACGGCCTTGTTGCCCTTGCCGTGATCAGCTTTGGCCTGCTGCCACTTTGGTATTTGGTGCGGAAGAAAAGAACGGACGATACAGAACCAGAGTTGGTTCAAGTGCCATCTTAATAGCCAGAACGAAAAGCCGCTGACCAAAATCAGCGGCTTTTATCTATAGGCAATCAAAACGTCAAAACATTTCATTTCCCTACTTCGAAATCCGGTGATATCTTCCGTCGCCGACAAAAATTCAGTCGCGCTAACAGACACTTCAGAACGAGAAATAGTATGCAAAACGCTATTCGATTGCGCGCCCTTGAGCAAACCGATCTTCGCTTTATCCACCAGCTAAACAACAACCGCTCTATCATGTCATATTGGTTCGAAGAACCTTATGAGTCTTACTATGAGCTGGAAGATCTATTCAGAAAGCACATTCACGACAGCACCGAACGTCGTTTTATCGCAGAAAACGAACAGAAGCAGGCAGTAGGCCTTGTGGAACTGGTAGAGATCAACTCGATTCACCGAAATGCTGAGTTCCAGATTATCATCGCACCGGATTTCCAGGGTTGTGGCTATGCGAAGACACTTATCAATAAGGCACTGAACTACGCCTTTACGATTCTGAACCTGCACAAGGTTTACCTGAACGTGGCAGTGAACAACGAAAAGGCGATTCACTTGTACAAGAAGTGTGGCTTCGTTGAGGAAGGCCATCTCGTGAAGGAAATCTTCGTGAACGGCGAGTACTGCGACATTAAGCGCATGTACATTCTGCAAGATGACTACTTGGCAAAGCGAAGCGCTTAACCGCAGATTGCTAGAGAATAAAAAACGAGGGCATTTGCCCTCGTTTTGTTTTGTGCTGATTTAAGCCATTAACGTTCTTTCTCGTAAGGTCGCCCAATCGCTTTCGGAGCCACAGCTTTGCCGATAAAGCCCGCCAGCAGTACCACGGTCAGCACGTAAGGTAACGCAGAGAACAGCTGGGTTGGCAACACGCCAATCAGCGGTATCGACACGCCCTGCATACGCGTTTCCAGTGCCGACAGGAAGCCGAACAGCAAACAGGCCAGCAGCGCATTGCGAGGCTGCCATTTACCGAAGATAACTGCTGCCAGCGCAATATAGCCCTGACCTGCTGTCATCTCCTTACCAAACGCCGCATTCTGTGCAGTAGATAGGTACGCACCCGCCAAGCCACACAGCAAACCTGCTATCAGCACCGCACGGTAACGTAACCAAACGACAGAGATACCTGCCGTATCAATCGCATTTGGCTCTTCACCCACCGCACGCAGACGCAAGCCGAAGCGGGTTCTGAACAACACCCACCAAGTGATGATCACTGCGATAAAAGCGAGATACACCAGAATGTTGTGGCCGGAAATGACATCGCGATAAAGCGGACCAATCACAGGAATGGTGTCACCCAGCCATTCAGCGCCTGGCAATTCAGCCGGAAGGAATCGCTGGTCGTTGTGAAGCGTTGGCGTTTGACCACCACGCTCAAACCAAGCGTGGCCGAGGGTAATCGTCATCCCCGAGGCAAAGAAGTTCACCGCAAGGCCAGAGATAATCTGATCGCCCTTTTGGGTGATAGAGGCATAGCCATGAACCAGTGCCAACATCATTGAGCCTGCAATCGCAGCCAGAAGCCCCAGCCAAGGGTTACCCGTCACGTAGGAAACCGCAGCCGCAGCAAACGCGGCGAAGAGCATTTTACCCTCAAGACCGATATCAACCACGCCAGCGCGTTCAGAGAAAATCCCTGCCATGGCAGCGAAAATTAACGGTATGGCGAGACGTATGGTGGAATCAGCCGATGAGAGGATCCAGTTAAACCATTCCATGTTACGCCCCCTCTGCTTGCGCGTTACGGCGCATAAAGAAGCCTTCGACTGGCTTGCGGATTAATCTGTCGAGCGCCCCCGTAAAGAAGATCACCAGACCTTGAATCACCATAATCAGCTCTGGGTTGAGGCTCGGCATTTCAAACTGCAGCTCAGTACCACCTTGGTAAAGCGCACCGAACAGCAGTGCAGCAACCACAATCCCGAACGGGTGGTTACGCCCCATCAGTGCCACGGCGATACCGATGAAACCAAAGCCACCCGTGAAGTTCAGGATCAGGCGGTTTTGCGCGCCATAGACTTCGTTCACCGCCATCAAACCTGCCAGTGCGCCAGAAATGGTCATCGCGATAATGATGATTTTCTTGGCGTCGATACCTGCATACTCTGCCGCTGTTGCGTTCTGCCCTACGACGCGAATCGCGTAGCCAAGGCGGGTTCTGAACATCAGTACCCAAACCAGATACGCCACCAGCAATGCGATAAGGATGGAAGGATTCAGCAGAGAGAATGGCAGTTCGAGACCATAGCTTGCACCGAGTTCATAGAGTTTCGGGAACACGGCTTCGGGGTTGAAGTAACGCGAATCGGTCGAGTTACCACCGTATTTGGCGATATGCTCAACCAATGCGTAACCCATTACAGAGAAGGCAATAAAGTTGAACATGATGGTGGTCACCACAATGTGCGAACCGCGTTTTGCCTGCAAGTAACCTGGCACCGCGCCCCAAAGCGCACCGAAAGCCGCCGCGACCAAAATCGCCAATGGTGCCATCAGCCACATGTTCAGCACACCATCAAGCAGCAGCATCAAAATGCCGATGCCTAAACCCGCGATATAGGCCTGACCTTCACCGCCGATATTGAACAAACCTGCATGGAAAGCGACAGCAACCGCCAGCCCAGTAAACACAAAGTTTGTCGCGTAATACAGGGTGTTGTTCAGACCACCAAATTCCAGATTGGTCGCCCCCTGAATCATCACGCTGAATGCTGCAGTTGGGCTTTCCCCTACCAGCAATACCACCAAGCTGGAAATCACCAGCGCGACAGAAAGCTGAATAAAGGGAACCAGAAAGGTTTTCACCCACATTGGGGCGCTTTGTTGAGGTACATTCATGCTGCGCCCTCCTCTTCTGCGGCATTCGCCATCAAGATACCGAGTTGACGCTCGTCCATGTCTTTAGCAATCACATCACCGGTGATTTCGCCATCCACCAATACGATGATGCGGTCGGACAGCGACATAATTTCTTCAAGCTCTGTCGAAACCAGTAAAATCGCGGCACCAGCATCTCGGGCGGCAATCAGGTTGCGGTGAATAAACTCAATCGCACCGATATCCACACCACGGGTTGGCTGACCCACCAAAAGCACTTCTGGCTCACGCAGCATTTCACGGGCAATGATGAGTTTTTGTTGGTTACCACCGGAGAAGTTGGCGGATTTCAGTTGTGGATCAGCAGGACGCACATCGTACTGCTCCATCATGCCTTTAGTCGCTTTTTCAATCGCCACCGGGTCGAGCAAGCCTTTGCCGTAAGCAATGTCATGCTGGAAGCCGAGAATGGCGCTTTCTGAGGCTGGCATCGCTTTTACCAAGCCTTGTTTGATACGGTCTTCCGGAATATGACCGACACTCAAACGTCGCATTAAGCCAGCATCACGGCTGTCTTTGCTGGCGAACTTCTGGCTACCTTTGGAGGTCGTTAAGGTAAAATCCCCTTCCTGCGGCACTGTGACACCTGAGAGCACAGAAAGCAGTTCGGACTGGCCATTGCCTGAAACGCCTGCAACACCCAGAATCTCACCCGCTTTCAGGCTGAAATTCAGATTCTTTAAGCGCTTAACACCGCGGCTGTCAAACCAGGAAACGTTATTCACGCTAAGGCGCTCTTCACCCGGCGTCGCGTCGGTTTTGTCGACACGCAGCAAGACTTTGCGCCCCACCATCAACTCTGCCAGTTCATCTACATTGGTATCAGCTGTTTGTCGATGTGCGACCATGGCACCTTGACGCATGACAGACACAGAATCCGTGATTGCCATGATCTCTTTAAGTTTGTGAGTGATCAGAATGATGGTGACACCCTGTGATTTCAGGGTGTTGAGGATCTCGAAGAACTGTTCAATTTCCTGCGGCGTCAAAACGCCTGTCGGTTCATCCAGAATCAGAATGCGTGCGCCACGATACAAGGCTTTGAGAATTTCCACGCGCTGCTGAATACCAACGGGAAGCTCACCGACAATGGCATTGGAATCAACGGTCAATCCGTATTCTTCTTCAATTTTCTCCAATGCGCCGCCGACGTTTTTTGAGGCCACGTCCAACAGGCTGTGTCCTTCTGCACCGAGCATGATGTTTTCGAGAACAGAGAAGGTTTCCACCAACATGAAGTGCTGGTGAACCATGCCGATGCCATGGGAAATGGCATCTTGAGAATCTTTGATATTCACGGTTTCCCCATCGACTTCGATGGTGCCTGAATCAGCTTGGTAGAAACCGTAGAGAATCGACATCAGCGTCGATTTACCTGCACCGTTTTCCCCGACAATACCGTGGATGGTTCCCGGCATCACCGTGAGGTCGATGTCTTTATTTGCATGAACTGCGCCGAATCGTTTGTTGATTCCTCGCAGTTGAATGGCGGGTTGTGTCATGCCTGCTCCTTGGCATCAATTTAAGAACGACGTAAGCGATTATTCTTGTGAGAGCAATACGTTAAGTAACAAGGCAAATCGCTATCTTTTGATGCAATTCGCCCCCAGTGGCACAAACCAAACTGGGGGCGAGACAAACGAAATTAGTATTCGCAAGAATCGGTGCTGAAGTAATCGTGAACCACGATCTTACCTGCGATGATGTCATCACGGATTTGCTTCACACGCGCTTCCATTTCTGGGGTCACGAGGTCACGGTTGTACTCGTCCAGTGCCCAGTCAACGCCGCCTTCTTTCAGACCCAAGGCTTGCAGACCTGGGGTGAATTCGCCGTTTTTCGCATCATTGAATGCGTCTTGTACCGCAACGTCTACACGCTTAACCATAGAAGTCAGCATCACGCCTGGGTGCAGGTAGTTTTGGTTGGAATCAACGCCAATTGCGTATTTTTGGCCGTCAACGGCTGCCTGGTAAACACCTACACCAGTACCACCCGCTGCTGCGTAAACCACGTCTACGCCTTTATCGAACTGCGATTTTGCCAGCTCAGCACCTTTGGTTGGGTTGTTCCATGCTGCAGGGGTTGAGCCTGTCATGTTTTGGATAACATCCGCGCCTTCTGCTTCAAACTTCGCGCCTTGCTCATAGCCACACGCAAACTTACGGATCAGAGGAATGTCCATACCGCCGACGAAACCGACTTTGTCACTCTCACTCTTCATGACTGCCAGTGCACCTACCAGGAACGAACCTTCGTGCTCTTTAAACACAACAGAACGTACGTTTGGCAGATCGACCACTGCATCGATGATAACGAATTCAGTTTTAGGGAATTGCTTCGCCACTTTCTCTACGATAGGTGCTTGTTGGAAACCTACCGCAACGATTGGGCTGAAACCACGCTGAGCCATACGCAGCATCGCTTGCTCACGCTGTGCTTCATTGGTGATTTCAAACTCACCGTAGCTGATGCCTGTTTCTGTCTTAAACGCTTCTGCGCCAGTGTAAGCCGCCTGATTGAATGATTTGTCGAACTTACCACCCATATCGAAAATGACAGAAGGCTTGAACTGAGCTGCTGACGCCGATGCAGACATAAGACCCAGGGTAACTGCTGCAGCCAGTGAGGTGATCGTTTTCATCCTTGATACTCCATCTATTGAGGAAATCCGTTATTTGATAAATTTATACGCTAGCCATATGAAGACTCAGAGCTTCATATGATTCGGATATATGTATTCATAGGACAAATTAACATTTCATCCACAAAGCACGGACAAATATCGTTCTGCTTGCGGTGAAATCTTGAACGCTTTCACACACCGATTGGTTTTACGTGCGCTGACTCTCGTTTTCACAAGCCTGCTTCTGTGATGACTCCTGCAGTATCACATCCACATAAACGAGGCGATGGTCGGAAGAACACCCTGATACCGCTTTTCCTTTCTCGTTATAGATGAATGATGCTAATGCATCGTCCACTTTCGGCCAGAAAACGCCAGAAGCAATGGGTTTGAGATGGTGGGATGGCAACACATAGTCGAGCCTCAATCCGCGATCGTGGGTTGCGCGACTTTTGCCTCTGGAGCGTGAATTGAAAAGCGCCTTGGCTGCGCCTTCACTCTGGGGTTGAACATCTTGAAGAATAGGGTCAGAAAGCAATGCCCGGACCTGTGCTTTGTCGCCATCACCATTCGCCGGATCAGCATTGAGATCGCCCATAATGACAAATGGCTCTCTCTCATCAATGCCACCCTTAGCGCCGTTATCGTCGATGAGAAAGGAAGCATTGCTGACGATGTCATGCAGAAGTTGAAGCTCATCTGCATTTCTTCTGAGGTTGCGTCTTTCCGGCCCATCAAAAACCGGCGGAGTCGGGTGGCACGCCACCAAATGAATACGCTGGTTATTCACTATCACGGGCAATGCAATGTGATTTTTCGAGGAAAGACGAATAGGTGCCAACCCCTTCTGTTCGAAATAGGACACAGGCATTCGGCTACCTGGGTAGTCTTGCCAGAGTAATGTCTGCCAGCTGCGGCTGTTTTCGGTATCAAGCGGATATTTGCTCAGTACTACAAACCCGTAATGGCCGTGATGTCTGCCAAATCCGTGCGCCCTTTCTGGCGACGCTGACACATCCTCTCCTTCCACCACAGGTAAACCGGTATTAGTGGAAGGTAGGTAGGTATAAGGGAAGTGAATGGCAGCCTGCCCACATTGCGGCTTTTCCAGATATTCCTTTTGGAAGTACGCCAACATGCCATCATCACCGCCATGTCCGAGATGGTCGAATTCGCAGAGCAACAATATATCTGGCTGAATGTGTTGGATGATGGCAGCAATATGGCTATAGCGGCGATGCTTCGCGAGTTTTAACTCAGTGAAGATCTCCCCCGGGTTATCGGCGGACATCGCCATATTGAAGGTGGCAAACCTTAACGATTTTCTATCAGGCACCATGATGGCTACTCAGTCGTTTCGAACTGGGCATGGTAACCTTTTGAATCTACTGCGAACAACGTTCTTGGCTAAGAATCATCGACAAGGCAGTACGAATGTATTTGGCATCAGCTTCCGCACGGTGCGGTGCTGGCCCCAAAGATTCAAGCGCAGCTAGAAAATCATCGCGGTTGATACTCTCATGGTTCAGCAACCAATGACCCACTTCCGTCAATGTGAAAGTCGGGCGCATGTGCGCAGCTTTGTAAAGTCGGCCAAGCCAGAACAGATCCCACTGGCTATCGCAAAGCACATCATCGTAATAACAAAGCGTGCTGTTGAGGTGCGAGCAAACATCGACGACTGACATGCCATCTTTTTTCAATGCAAAGCGGCTCAAACCATGGATCTCTGTTTCCGCAAACTCGTCCCAGTGTTGCCAGTTTTCAGGGGAGGTATCGGGGTTGATAAGCAGGCTGACACTGGTGCCATCGGGCAAGCTGTAACCAACTTCTATCGGATATGAAGCTTCTGTTAGGCCAGAGGCTTCAAAATCGAGGGTAACCCACATATTATCGCTCCATGATAATGTTGTGTTCGTGAAGGTCGTCAGAGCACAAGTCACACGCGGGTCTTTGCTAAAGGCACATCCATTTTGCCTAACAATTTCGCCCTTTAAGGCGCCTGCTGTGTTCTGAATTGATTGTATACCCTAGGCCGGAACCCTGCGGAAGTTGTGACCAAAGTAGAGAGGTTTATCCCATCCCTTTGTCATCAAACCGGTTTCGACTGGGAATTATTAGCGACTGTGCTACCACGAATATGCAACAGCCACATACGCAACTAAATGTAGTGCGTTTTATTTTTCCTGCACGAAAAAACTTTAACCGTATGGCATATTCATTGCCGTTTTATCACTTTTTAGAAAATTAGCCTTTGGCGATATAAATGACATTCCAATCAAACACGCTGACACCCGTACTCGGTTTTGCTGGCTTCAGTGGCTCGGGAAAAACCACCCTGCTTGAATCTGTTATTCCTCATTTGAAGGCAGCAGGGCTGCGGGTAGGTTTGTTAAAGCACAGCCACCACGACATCGAACCTGATAAGCCAACCAAAGACAGTTATCGTCTGCGTTATGCAGGTAGCGACCAACTTTTACTGGCCACCTCTAAACGCCACATGTTGTTTTTCGAATACCACGATAGCGAGGACAGAGAGCCAGATCTAAGAGAGTGTTTGGCGCAACTCGACCATTCCCGTCTGGACATTGTTTTAGTGGAAGGCTTTCGTGATGAAATCTTGACCAAAATCGAAGTGCACAGACCGAGTTATGGCAAGCCTGCACTATATCTTCATGATCAGAATATTATCGCCGTTGCATGTGATGTGATACCAGAAGACTTTGAAGCTTCGTCCCACTTTCGCCTTGATATCAATGCTCCTAAAAACGTGGCTGATTTCATCAAACATTGGCTGAAAACGGCGTCCGATAATGAGAAATATCTCGCCTATGAGCCGAAACTGTAAAAACACCCTGTTCAATAAGCTTATTGACGTGAATAACCTCAGCTTGACTGCCACAATCATTTTGTAGGTGCTCTTGGCGCTTGCTGTATATTTTTACAGCAGCCCACGAGACGCATAGTGGGCGAATAGACGATCTATGTCCGGCTTTTCCCATTCTTGTGTCGCCCGTTTCGATTAAAAACATCAAAATGAGTCTTTCCTATAATGCATAAGAAGTTAGATATGAATTCAACGACCCGCACTGTCACTCCATGCAAACAAGTGGCTTTGGTTGCTCACGACCACCGCAAATCTGAACTGTTACGCTGGGTGAAGGAAAACAGAGACGCATTGTCACATCACACCCTTTACGCGACAGGGACAACGGGCAACATTCTTAGCCGCGAAACGGGCTTATCCATCACCGCTTTGATGAGTGGTCCGATGGGCGGTGACCAACAGCTTGGTGCAATGATCTGTGAGAAGAAAATCGATGTGCTGGTCTTCTTCTGGGATCCACTCAGTGCCGTGCCTCACGACCCGGATGTCAAAGCCCTGCTGCGTATTGCGGCGGTTTGGAACATTCCGGTCGCGATTAACCGTGCTTCTGCAAATTACCTCATCACGTCACCGATGATGACGCACGAAATTGATATCGAAGTTCCTGACTACGACAAGTATCTTTCTGAAAGGCTATAAACCCAACCTCATGATTATCCAGCCCCAAATTCAAGGTGTGGTAGCGCGCAGCTGCCACCCTTTCGGTTGCCAGGCCGCCGTCTCTGAGCAAATCGCAAAATCACGAACCCAACAGTCATCGTCCGACGCCTTACCTAAACGGGTATTGATCCTCGGTGCGTCGTCCGGTTTCGGATTGGCGTCCCGCATTGCACTGGCATTTGGCCCTGCAAAAGCGGACACCATTGGCGTGTCTTTCGAACGTGGTGTTTCAGACAAAGGCATTGGTAGCGCTGGCTGGTACAACAATATCTTCTTTCATCAGGCTGCAGAGCAGGAAGGATTAGTCTCCACTAACATCGTCGGTGATGCCTTTTCTTCTGAAACCCGTGAGCAAGTGGCAAAAGCCATTGAACAGGAATTGGGTGGTCAGGTTGATTTAGTCGTCTATTCACTGGCAACAGGCATTCGCCCGAACCCTGAAACCGGTGAGTTTTGGCGCTCTGCGATTCGTCCAGTGGGTGAAACCGTAGAGGGGTATTCGGTCAACCTCGAGAAAAACAGCCTGGATAAGGTTTCACTTCCACCTGCCACCGAACAGGAAATTGACGAAACCGTGAAGGTAATGGGCGGAGAAGACTGGTTGAGCTGGATGCAGTTCCTCAACGAGAGAAACCTGCTGGCAAAAGGTTGTGAAACTGTGGCCTATTCCTACATTGGTCCTGAGCACACCCACGCTATTTACCACAAAGGTACCTTGGGGTTGGCGAAAACCCACCTTCACCACACCCGCGATGACATCAATACGCTGCTTGAAAGTATCGAAGGTAACGCCAACATCGCGGTATGCAAGGCGCTGGTCACCAAAGCCAGTGTATTTATTCCCGGTCTGACGCCTTACCTTCTGGCCCTGTATCGCGTCATGAAGGCTAAAGGTTTGCATGAAGGCTGTATCGAACAAATGAACCGCTTGTTCTACCGTAAATGGCAAGATGCAGCCGACAGAGATGCAGAAGGTCTTATCCGTATTGATGACTGGGAATTACGCAATGATATTCAGCGTGAAGTGAACGCATTACTCGCTGAAATGACCCCAGAAAACTTCGAGAACATCGGAGACTATCAAGGCGTGCTTGATGAATTCCTTCAACTCAACGGCTTTGCGTTCCCTTCTGTCGATTACAACCAAGATGTCGACATTGAAGCCCTAAAGGCACTTCACCCCTAGATGGAACGCACAAAGAATCTACGGAACCTAAAAATGGCAGGATCAACCTGCCATTTTTTATCGCTTAGCCAGACGTCGGATATTCCAGAAGAGCTTTGAGCTCATCAAGATGCTTTTTCACCCAGGTGCGGTTTATTGCGCCCCAGTCTTTAATCTCATATCCACCGTTTTTATTGGCACCGACAAATTCGGTTTCAATGTCCAACTCGCCAAGCGCTTCAATCGTGTCCTGAGCCGTGCGTCTCGGCATGCCAGTTTCGCTCATAATGGCAGGGACGGTATTCACGCCATTATCGATAAGATGCGCTACCAACAAGCGACGATAGAAACTGGTTTTGGTTTTGCTCGGTTTACTCAAATGCTTTCCCTTTCAGATTATTAGCCTGATTTAGACTGACTTTGAGTGTAACGCCAAAGCATGGCAGAAAAATGTTATCCGCCCTTTTTAGTGCAGCAACTCACGTCATTGGTCACCCATAAGTTAAATCATGCGCAATGCAACAATCCACATTCAGTCTCAGCAATAATACGGGATTCACCCACTGCACGCTGAGATGCGTGCCAGACTGTTCGGTGCTCAAACTATTCCGATATCAAAACGGAGGTCAGTGATGGCTCAGCAAAAAACAAAAGTATCTACCCACGAGACCATGGAGAATACTTATGGTGACGACGTCGAACATAAGCACAACAAAGATCACCTCGACTATCGCGCCCACGAACCCAGCCACGGACACCACCTACATGGTGGAGTGAATTCCCACAAAGGGACTCACCACCATCACCGTACGACGCACCACCATCATCATTACTATGGTCCGGTGACAATTGTCATGGGGCCGGACGAGGACGACGAATAACAGAGAGTAGATAGACTTTAGGTAATCCAGCCCGATAACCGTCGGGCTTTACCCAGATTCGATACACTGCCACGGCGTTGACGAATCTAGGCTTTATTCCCAAAGATGCTCAATGTCAGGGTAATGCGGGTATGGACTTCATCCTTCATCTGTTCGATGTGTTTTTTAATATGGTATGGCAGATTTACTGGCCTCTCGCTTTTGGCTTAATGCTGTCTTCCTTTATCCGCCACTTATTACCCGTGGAGACTGTGGTTAAACACCTTGGACAAACCAATGTGAAAAGCCTGACGTTCACTACCTTGTTGGGCGTGATGTCTTCATCTTGTTCTTACGCTGCGGCTTCTCTTTCCCACACGCTGCTAACCAAGAAAGCGACGCTTGCCAATGCCATGGCGTTTCTGGTTTCCAGCACAAACCTGATTGTGGAAATGTTTATCGTGTTGGTCGCACTACTTGGTTGGACCTTCTTCTGGGGAGAGATTATCGGCGGGCTCATCCTGATCATGGCGGTGGCTTTCCTGTTTGAACGTTTCTATCCCAAAGAAGTGGAAGCGCAGCTTCACGCCAAACTTGATGCGGAATCAAAGCCAGAAACATCTGGCATGAGTGACTGTGGTATGGATATGTCAGCCATGCAAAAAGGCGATGATGATTGCGGTATGGACATGCCCACCATGAGGCACAGCGAACATGAACACCATCATATGGAGATGGCAAAAGACAAAGGCGATGACTGTGGCATGGACATGTCAGCCATGCACCACAGTGAACACGCTCACCATCATATGGAAATGCCAAAAGACAAAGACGATGACTGTGGCATGGACATGTCAGCCATGAATCATGGTGGTAATCACGACCATATGAAGATGGACATTACACCGAAAGATGATAGTTCGTCCATGGCGAAAGTCCGAAAAGCCGCTGGTTTCTTCCACATGGATCTCGCCATGATTGGCAAAGAAATCTTAATTGGGGTGGTCGTTTCTTCCCTGCTGATTGCAGTGGTACCGATTGACGGCTGGCGCACCCTGTTTATTAGCAATGACGCCAATATTCCTGCGTTTCTGCATTCTCTTATCGACGTGGTGATCGGCGTGTTCGTGGCCATGATTGCCTATGTGTGCTCGGTGGGTAACCTGTTGCTGGCCGCAGCACTATGGCATGGTGGCATTTCCTTTGGTGGCGTCATTGGCTTTATTCTGGCCGATGTGCTGACCATTCCCATGATGCGGGTATACCAAAAATATTACGGCACTGAACCAACCAAATGGATTGTCGGCTTGCTCTTTGTGGGAATCGTCTTTACCGGACTGAGTATCGATGCCCTGTTTACCTTGTTTGGTGTTTCTGTTTCCAGCGAAACGCTGCGACCTTTGATTCAAGATGGCTTCGGTATGAACTTCACCACTGTGATGAACCTGATCTTTATCCCGCTATCCATCTGGTTTTATCAAGTTGGGAAGAAAGCCAATGCGGGCATGGGAATGAGCATGTAAGGTGTTTCTAATACTAACCATCGATATGGAGCTGAGATTGCAACACAATGGTATCCAACAACATTTTACTGATTTCGCCATCAGTTTTCCCTGATGTATCAAGCGAGTAGGCGGCAGTCATGTCTGAGACGCTCAGGTTTTCAAACACAATTTGCTGATCAACATTGCCGTCGCCTTCACTGGATATACTAAGCACCGCATTACCAGAGCCGTTGTCGATAAAAGAAAGGTAATCTTCGAGCGTCGCCTCGCTTTCGTTTTGCAGTAAGTCGGACAAATCCAATATGTCACTGCCCATATCAAAATCGGTGATACTGTCGACATTGACGGTGATCGCACCTTCCACGTCTGACTGGAGGAATTTAAAGGTATCTGAACCATCCCCCCCAGTTAATCTGTCGGTCCCAGATCCACCAACAATCAAGTCGCTGCCCAAACCACCATCAAGAATGTCATCGCCACCGCCACCAAATAAAGTTTCATCTGCCGAAGTCCCAGTAAAGGTATCGTCGGTATCCAGTCCAGCAAAGGAAATAATAGGGTCGTCAATGATACTGACAGTCACCGTGGAGCTCACTGACTCTGAGCCATTCGACAGGTTGTAAGTAAACACTTCTGACTCATTGTTACTGTCGCTGGCTGATATCAATTGGAATTGATATTCGCCTGCCCGGTGAACGCCATAGTCTTCAGTATACATGGTGAAGTCACCGTGATCCGTATTAATCGTGATGATACCGTTTCCGTCTGCCGTGTACGTCGTAGCGTTCCACACCACAGAATCAATCTGCGCATCACCCGTCACACCCAGATCATTGTCGAGCACATTCCCCACTCGATAATGCAGATCCGCGCCATATTCAGAGCCATAAACCAGACTAGACTCATTGACTGATACGACATCCGCCACCGCAGTCATTGAGGTATCGTGGTTGATGGTGAGCACGGCAGTATCTGTGTCGCCATCGTCATCACCCAAGGTGTAAGTGAAAAGCTCAGCAGCAAAGGGGCCGCTTCCTGTTGCGGATGACTGAAATGAATAGCTGCCATCAGGATTGATGGTCAAGGTACCCAAAGACGCCGTGATTGTCGTGGGGCCTGAAACGAAGTAAGTCGCGCCGTCATAGAGTACGGATGTTACCGTCGCATCAGAGCTCGCCGAATCTTTGCCGCCGGAGTCACTGATAACATTGCCGTAAATCTCTCCCTGAGTCCCGACACTGTCGGTGTCGTCGTTGGCGGTAATGTTCTGATCAGTAACATTGAGTGTCACTTCCGTCCAGGTGCCACCATCGCCCAAGCGATAGTAGAAACTGTCTTGCATCGTTTCGGAGGTGGTATGATCAATTAATGGCGCTTCGTAGGTAAATGAGCCATCTGCATTGACTGTCACTTTCCCACCAAGGGTGGTCGTGAATACTGTCGCGCCGCTTACTGTAGCGGCATTTGAACCAGAACCGTCTGTAGCAAGCTGTATCGACTGATTAGTGTCACCGGTGTCATTAGCCAGCAGCCCAGATGACGCATCGACCGTCAGGGTATTTTCTTCGGCGATGGTGTAGCTATCAGCTACTTCTACGTAATCATCTGTCAGGGTAATACCGAAGGTTTTGAGAGAAACATTGCCTTGAGAATCAACAGCACGAACTGTCACTGTCGGGTTTGGATCGGTTTCATAATCTAACTTGGTGTTATCACGAATTGTCACCTGCCCCGTGCTGGCGTTGATTTGAAAAGCTCCGTTGTAGTCGTCAGTAAGCGAGTAAGAGACCGAATCCTGGCTCGTAGATTTGGAAATCACATAATTGTTCCAGCCACTTTCATAATGAAGACCGCTCGCCACATTGGAAGTTTGTCCCTCATAGGTGACTGTCGCCCATACATCAGTATTATTTGAGATAGTCTGGTTGTAGTTGGAATGGTGGGCATATACCGTTCCCCCCGATGCAACCACAGAGGAGATCAGGGTGCCACCAAGATAGAAATTCACGGTTGCGCCAGCAGGAATCCCATTGGCATGAATCCCCGTCACATGGCTACCACCATGCCCGTGCCATCTAACTGCCGTGTTATCGATCCAGGAACCAATACCTTCGGGATCCGCATAGGCTGTTAACCCCACCGATGTGCCATTCGCAGCACTTTCGCTGACAGTGTTGGAGCTTCCATTGTTATCGGTGACAGCGCCGATACCAGAACCATCTGTTTCAGCGGTCACATCAATCGTGTATTGCTGGGAAACTGAAGTGCCATCTGCAGACGTTGCAGTCACTTCAATAGTCACTTCAGGCTCAGTCGAAGCATTGAGCAGATTGTGGTTTGCCACATAAACCTGACCCGTCGATGAATTGATGCTAAATGCGCCACCATGACTATCACTCAAGCTATACGTCACTGCATCGCCATCACCATCGACTGCCTGAGCGCGAAGGTAGGTGTAGCCATTGCTCGAATCGCCGACCAGATTTTGCATTGCGTCAATATCAGTCAGCTCACCAATGCCACCATCAATTACGTTGATATCAAAGTCAGCCGTTGAGGTAGAGCCATCTGAGGATGTCGCTACCACGGTAATGGTTTGCGTTGTGTCTGTCAGTGCACTCACGCCTCCAGCTAACGTCACAACACCTGTGGAAGCGTCAATCGTAAATAAACCGCCAGCGCTGTTAGAAAGTGAATAAGTAATGTTGTCGCCATCCGCATCCACTGCAGAAATATCAATGCCAACGGTTGAACCGACGGTAGCGGTATCCGACACCTGATTGAGTCCAGCGTCCGTATCTGTCAACGATCCAATGCTTGCATCCGTATCACCGGTTGCCGCATCCACGTTGGTCACATCAATAGTGAACGTTTGAGTTGAAGTGGTACCGTCAGTCGAGGTTGCTTGCACAGTGATCGTATGTTGCTGCGCCGTCTCGTAATCCAAATTCCCGGCGACAGTCACTACGCCTGTCGCGCTATCGATGGCAAACAGTCCGCCTGCACTGTCTGTCAGTGAATAGGAAACCGTATCCGTGGCATCACTGTCACCAGCATTGACCTTGATACCGACCGTAGTGCCAACGACCGCATTTTCAGATACTGAATTTGCCGTGCCGTCTCCGTCAGCAACGGCTGTCACTGAAAACTCACTGGTGTCATCCAACACATCCACTGTCAGCGTCTGTGTGCTGGTGCTGCCATCTGTTGAAGTCGCTAAAACCGTGATGGTGTGTTGAGAAGCCGTTTCCCTGTCTAAACTGCCTGCTAAGGTTACCTCGCCTGTTGACGCATCAATCGTGAACAACCCACCCGCATCATCTGTGAGTGAGTAGCTCACCGTGTCGGTACCATCATCGTCCTCAGAATGGAATGTCACCCCAACACTGCTGCCAACCGCGGCACTCTCTGAAATCTCATTCGCCGTCGCATCGGTTTCCGTGACTGCAGAGGCTGAATGCTCGGTCGTATCGTCCGTCAGTTGAATCGTGTAGGTCTGAGAAGATGTGGTGCCATCAGTCGACGTCGCCACAACCGTTATGTCGTGCGATGTTGCTGTTTCATAATCCAACACGCCTGCCACTGTCACTTCACCAGTCACCGGGTCGATGGCAAACAGTCCACCAGCATCATCTGACAGAGAAAAGGAAACCGTATCTGTCGCGTCACTGTCATCAGCATTGACTGTGATACCTACCGTAGTGCCAACGGCGGCATTTTCAGATACCGTATTTGCCATGCCGTCTCCGTCAGCAAGGGCTGTCACTGAAAATTCACTGGTGTCATCCAACACATCAATGGTCAGCGTCTGTGTGCTGGTGCTGCCATCTGTTGAGGTCGCTAAAACCGTGATGGTGTGTTGAGAAGCCGTTTCCCTGTCCAAACTGCCTGCTAAGGTAACCCCGCCTGTTGACGCATCAATCGTGAACAACCCACCCGCATCATCTGTGAGTGAGTAGCTCACCGTGTCGGTACCATCATCGTCCTGAGAATGGAATGTCACCCCAACGCTGCTGCCAACCGTGGCACTCTCTGAAATTTCATTCGCCGTCGCATCTGTTTCCGTGACTGCAGAGGCTGAATGCTCGGTCGTATCGTCGGTCAGTTGAATCGTGTAGGTCTGAGAAGATGCAGTGCCGTCAGTCGACGTCGCCACAACCGTTATGTCGCGCGATGTTGCTGTTTCATAATCCAACACGCCTGCCACTGTCACTTCGCCAGTCACGGGGTCGATGGCAAACAGTCCACCAGCATCATCTGACAGAGAAAAGGAAATGGTATCAGTAAGGTCGCCGTCACTCGCAGTCAGCTGCAGCCCAACACTGGTGCCTATCGCTGCACTTTCTGACACCATGTTCGCGCCAGCGTCAGAATCCGTTATTGATGTCACCGAAAATTCACTGTTGTCGTCCGTCAGCGAAATCGTGAAGCTTTGTGTGGAGGTGCTGCCGTCGATAGAAGTGGCTTCAACGACGATAGTTTGCGTTTGCGCAGACTCATAATCCAAGAGACTACTGTCTGCGACCGTGACCTCTCCTGTTTCTGAATCAATGGCAAAGGCACCGCCCGCATTGTCAACCAAAGTGAAGATGACCTTGTCGCCATCTTCATCTGACGCCGTCACCGTTAAGCCCGTTGAAGAGCCGTTTGCAATGCTTTCTGACACAATACCTTGTGCGCCCGCAGTGATATCAGAAACGGAACGATCAGTATCCCCTTCTTCTGGCGCATTGTTGGCAATGTTGATAGTGAAAGTTTGGGTTTTGACCTGATTATCTTCGGAAGTCGCACTAACTTCGATGGTGTATTGCGTAGCTGTTTCGTAATCCAGATTACCCGCAACCGTGACAATCCCGGTTTCCGGATCGATAGCAAACAGGCCGCCTGCGTCATCAGTCAGTGTATAAGTGACGTCACCGTGCCCATCATCGAATTCCTTGGCGATGTGAATACCCACCTCATCACCGATTTGAGCGTTTTCACTGATGACATTGTCGCTGTCATCAACGTCGACCAAATCTGCCAGCGGGAACATTTTGCTGAGGAGTTCGGCCTGCAACGGTGAGAGCTCTCCCGCCAACCCCGTTGTATCGAAGCCCGCCATATCACCCAGCGCCATACCGTGGCTAAGACAGCCCTCAATCACAGAAAGTGGCACTTGCGTGTGATCGTGTAGCTCATCTTGCTCCGTACCGTCAGTGTCCGACGTTCCTCGGGCCAGCGTCATGACTGATGATATGCCAGCATTGGGAAAAGTCTCTGAAAGGATCAGGTCGATGTTATCCGTCGCACGAGATTCAAATAGAGGCACGGCACCGAAATCGCCGATATAGAACATGGTGGCGGTGCTTCCCAGCCCTGGATAGGCATCACTACCGGGCATGGCAGTGACAGTGGTGTCATGAAACGCAATGATAAGTTCACCCGGGGAAGCGACATCTTCCCCATTGACAACACGATATTGACCTTCCGGCGAGATTGATATCATCGTCCACCTCTATGCTAAAACTGCAACCCTCAGCCGGTACATCAATCAACCTTTGTGAAATCATACCGACGCAACTTTACACCTTAAAAATAGCACAAGTGTAAAATTTACTGACAAAGCATTCATTACAAGCTCGCCAAAGTTTTCCGCCACTTAATTTCCTAAGCGACCACTTAATTTTCTATTCCACCACTCAACCACTGAGCGAATGCGTCATTGTCAGGCGAGCCGTAGAGTTGGCACCGTGAATCAACTCAATAAGGACAATGGCTATGATGTGGTTTCTCACCTGTGTCGCTGCGCTGATTGGCGGCTACTTCCTCTACGGGGCGTTTATCGAAAAAGTGTTCGGCGTTAACGAACACCGTAAAACCCCTGCTCACACCAAAACAGATGGCGTTGACTATGTGCCGATGTCGACCCCTAAGGTATATCTGGTTCAACTTCTGAACATTGCTGGTGTGGGCCCAATCTTCGGTCCGATCATGGGCGCCCTTTACGGCCCAGCGGCGATGCTTTGGATTGTGGTGGGATGTATCTTCGCAGGTGCCGTACACGACTACTTCTCTGGCATGTTGTCTGTCCGCAATGGCGGCGCATCAGTACCAACGATTACCGGTCGCTATCTGGGTAACGGCGCAAAACATTTCATGAACATTTTTGCCATTATCCTTCTGCTTCTGGTCGGTGTTGTGTTCGTTTCAGCCCCTGCTGGCATGATCACTAACCTGATCAACGAGCAAACCAGTCTGACGGTCACCATGACCAGCATGGTCGTTGTCATCTTCGCTTACTACATCATTGCGACCATTGTTCCTGTCGATAAAATCATCGGTCGCTTCTACCCGTTCTTCGGCGCGCTGCTGATCTTCATGTCTGTTGGCCTGATGACCGCGATTGGCTTCTCTGACGAGCACACAGTGATGGGCGGTTTTGAAGTGAGCGACATGTTCAGCAACCTGAACCCTAACGACATGCCACTGTGGCCAGCCCTGTTCATCACCATCGCTTGTGGCGCAATCTCTGGCTTCCACGCGACCCAGTCTCCGCTGATGGCACGCTGTATGGAAAACGAAAAGAACGGCCGATTTGTATTCTACGGTGCAATGATTGGTGAAGGCATCATCGCCCTGATTTGGTGTGCGATTGCCCTGTCTTTCTTCGGCACACTGGAAGGTCTGAATGAAGCCGTTGCAAACGGTGGTCCAGGCAACGTGGTCTACAGCGCATCATTCGGCCTGCTGGGTGTATTCGGTGGCATCATCGCCTTCCTGGGTGTGGTTATCCTGCCTATCACATCTGGCGACACCGCATTCCGCTCTAGCCGCCTTATCCTTGCTGAGTACTTCAACATGGAACAGAAAACACTGCGTAACCGCCTGATGATGGCAATACCTCTGTTTGTTATCGGTGGCATCCTGACTCAGGTAGACTTCGGCATTATCTGGCGCTACTTCGGCTTTGCGAACCAAGCGACAGCTGTGATGATGTTGTGGACTGCATCCGCTTACCTGCTGCGTCACAACAAGCTGCACTGGATCACCACCATCCCTGCGATGTTCATGACGTCTGTGTGTGTGACCTTCATTCTGAACAACAGCACTTTGGGTTTTGGTCTGCCAATGAATATCTCGACCGGTGCTGGCGTACTGTTTGCCCTGACCGCTGCAGGCTACGTGATTAAAACCTCTAAAGGTAAAGGTGAAACTGACCTGGCTGATGAAGAGCAGCCAAAAGTGGAAACCAAAACTGCCTGATATAACAAAACGTTAGAGAAAGAGCCTGCCTAGCAGGCTCTTGTTGTATCTGGATTTTGTGCAGATACAATGAAGAAAACTAAAACAAAGGTTCACCATGGAACTGGTTATTTCGCTGCTGCAGCAAATGTGCGTGTATCTGGTGCTGGCTTATATGCTCAGCAAAACACCGATTGTCCTGCCTTTGCTGAACATTTCATCCCGCTTAAGCCACCGCCTGATTTGTTACGTGCTCTTCTCCGGCTTTTGTATTCTCGGCACCTATTTTGGTCTTCAGATCAATGATGCTATCGCCAATACCCGCGCAATTGGCGCTGTGATGGGCGGCCTTTTTGGCGGACCAGTTGTTGGCTTTTTCGTCGGCTTAACAGGTGGCATTCACCGTTATTCTCTGGGCGGATTCACCGATTTAGCCTGTGCGATATCCACTACCGCAGAAGGTTTGATTGGCGGTCTGATGCATGTGTATTTCGTGAAGCGAAACCGTGTCAGCCAGCTATTCAGCCCAGTGGTGGTATTCGGTATTACCTTTGTGGCGGAAGTGGTGCAAATGGCGATTCTGTTGCTTGTCGCCAAGCCGTTTGACCAATCCTATGCGCTGGTTTCGACCATCGCCGCGCCGATGATCATTGCCAACTCCTGCGGCGCTGCCCTGTTTATGAGCATCCTTCAGGACAGAAAAACCATCTTTGAAAAGTACTCTGCCTCTTTCTCCCGTCGCGCATTGACTATTGCTGACCGCTGCGTGGGTATTCTCCACAACGGTTTGAACGGTGAATCCGCTGGGAAAATCGCCCGAATCATCTATGAGGAGACGCAGGTTGGCGCGGTGTCTATTACCGACAAGGAAAAGATTCTGGCCTTTGTTGGCATTGGCGATGACCACCACCTACCGGAAACCAAAATCTCTTCGCAGAACACGCTTGATGCCATTGAGATGAACAAAATCATGTATCTTGATGGCGCAGAAAAACCTTACCAATGCTCGCTCTCAGCAGAGTGCAAACTTGGCTCGGCTCTTATCATTCCGCTTCGTTCCGGCGAAGAGGTCGTCGGCACCATCAAGCTGTATGAGCGTAAACATAAGCTGTTTTCGACCATCAATATGTCGATGGCTGAAGGGATTGCCCAGCTGCTTTCCAGCCAAATCCTGTTCAGTGGCTATCTGCAGCAGAAATCCCTGCTGACCCAGGCGGAAGTGAAGCTGCTTCATGCACAGGTGAACCCGCATTTTCTGTTCAACGCACTCAATACCATTAGCGCGGTAGTTCGCCGCGATGCGGACAAAGCCCGCGAGCTGATTCAGAACCTGTCGCAGTTCTTTCGCAGCAACCTCAAGCAAAACGTCCGCTCAGTTTCGCTTCGCGATGAACTTGACCATGTAAACGCATACCTCAGCATTGAAAAAGCACGCTTCACCGACAGACTAAACGTAGATATCAAAATCGACGATTGTTTGCTGGATGTGCAAATCCCGAGTTTCACCCTACAGCCGCTGGTCGAAAACGCTATCAAACACGGTGTATCAAACCTGTTGGAAGGTGGAACCGTACGTATTTTCAGCCAACCTTATGCTGACGGATTCTCTATTTCTGTCGAAGACAACGCCGGTTGTTTCACGCCACCGCCGGAGAATCACCAGGGACTTGGGCTAGAAATTGTTACGAAACGGCTTGAACATCAATTTGGGCGTGACTCATCGCTGAAAATTGAAAGTGAACCCGATCAATTCACCCGGATGACGTTTATTATTCCGGCCTCAGAAGTAAGCACAGGTGCAAAGGTAGGATGTTAACTGCACTGGTCATTGACGACGAACAGTTTGCCCGCGAAGAACTCGCAACATTATTGGAAGAAACCGGCGAGATAGAGATCGTCGGTGAAGCGCCCAACGCTATCATCGGCCTCAAGAAAATCAACGAATTGAAGCCGGATGTGGTGTTTCTGGATATCCAGATGCCGCAAATCACCGGGCTGGAACTGCTTTCCATGCTGGACCCGGAAAACATGCCGTTTGTAGTTTTTGTCACTGCGTACGATCAATACGCCATTGAAGCATTCGAAGAGAATGCCTTTGACTATCTGCTGAAACCTGTTGAGCCAAGCCGCTTAACCAAAACCGTGCAAAAACTGACCCGCACAGTGAAAAAACAGTCTGCCCCGCAAAATCTATCCGCACTTGCACCGGAAAAGCTGTGCCAAATACCCTGCTCAGGCCATAACCGTATTCTGTTGATACCGATTGATCAGGTTGAGAGTGTTTACAGCGACATCAGTGGCGTGCATGTTCACACCGCAGACAAGACGCCCACCACCCAACTCACCCTAAAAACGTTGGAAGAAAAGACGCCGCTGCTGCGCTGTCACCGTCAGTATCTGGTTAGCGTCAATCACATTAGCGAAATCAAATTGCTGGAAAATGGACTGGCGGAAGTGATTACTGCCAGCGGGTTTACGATTCCAATCAGTCGTCGCTACTTGAAAACACTGAAGGAAGTGATTGGGCTAACAGGCTAGTCTCTTTCCCCTTTTACCAAACCATCACCGGAGCGCAGCAGCATACCCAACAACTGTTCGTTGCTGATTGGCTCGCCCGACAACACACTGGCGAGGATTTCGCTGCCAAACAGCTGTGGTGATAGCAGCACATCTGCGTTCACCCGTTTTACTTTCTTCATGTTTTTGGCATCGTTGACCGCCGTAACCACTTTGATATCAGGTGAAATCGCCTTTACCGAAAGTACGATAAATGCGTTGGTGGCGTCATCTTCCGTCAGCACTAAGACAGCGCGACACTGTTCGACGCCAGCTTCCAGCAGCACATCACTGTCAGTGCTGTCGCCGGAAATAATATCGAGTTTGGTTCCGACTCTTTGCTCAATCTGGGCAAACTTATCTTCGTCTTCAATCGTCACCATGGTAACTGGCAATTCACGCTTGTGAAGCTGCCAAATGGTGCTGGATGCCAGCACTGATGTGCCACAAACAATAAAGTGGTTTTTCCTGTTCATTGGCTTTTGTACTCCTTTCACAAGCTTGTTCAAACCACCCCGGATAATCGGGCCAAACACGGTAGTCAAAGAGGTGGCGAAGACCGTGATCCCCGCGATGATGACGGAAATGGTAAACAGCCTCGCCGCTTCGGTTTGGGGAATAATGTCGCCATAACCGACAGTGGTCATGGTCACCATGGAAAAGTAAAACGCCGTCATCAAATCATGGATGACTGGGTGAAAACCCTCGCCGAAATAGAGCGCACCGTAAGTGGAATAAAACAGCAAGACTGCAAAGCTGATAAAGGCCGCAATACCGCCCGCTGTGGCACTGGAATGGTTGAAGTCTTTGCTCAGCAAAATCAGCAGTAAAACCGCGCTGGCACTCCAATAGAGATGCGCGCCGAGATGCGGGAAAAAATGCCAGGTAAAGGTGAACACAATCATCAGCAGAATCAGACTCACTGCCCAGGCAATTCTGGCGCGGAATAGCAAGCCAATCGCGTTTAACATCAGGAAGATGCCGAGCAACAGCCAAGGACCGTTCACCGCATGTGTCCAGTTGATGTCGGTAAAGCTTTTGATGTGGAATAGCGCCACCAGATCGAGATTCTTTCCCCAAACAGATTGGAAAATCAGAAAGCCGTTGATAAACACCAGCGCCGCCACAAGGGAATGCCGGATTCGGCGCCAAAAGGCTAAGATTTTTTGAAAGACATGAATGCGCAAACTGACTACCTGAGAATATACGTCGAGGGGAGTATAGTTCTCAGGTTTTTAGGGCTATGTTTTGTTGCCAAGACAAAGAGATATAGCAACCTTCAGCGGATGCCTTGATGTCCTTCGAAAAAGTGGTTTACCGGGCCATGCCCTTCCCCAATTTTAAGTTCATCTGCATGCTCTATGGCACTCGATATGTAGGCTTTAGCCAGCTGAACGGCACGATAGCATTCATTCCCCTGCGCTAGGTAAGAAGCAATGGCTGAAGACAAGGTGCAGCCTGTTCCATGCGTGTTCTTCGTTGCAGTTCTCACCGACGAAAACGGCTCAATGCCTTCGTCTGTGATCAATAAATCGGTGCTTAAGTTATCTGAAGCGAGGTGACCACCTTTGAGCAATACCGCACTCGCACCAAGCTCTAACAGTGCAGAAGCCATTTCTTGCATCTGCTGTTCATTGCTGGGAATGGCTTTTCCGGTCAGAGCCGCCCCTTCCGGCAAGTTTGGGGTGACAAGATCTGCCAGCGGTAACAAATCACTTTTCAGGGTGCTGATGGCTTCTTGCTCCAGCAGTAAATCGCCACTGGTTGCGACCATTACCGGGTCAACCACCAGATACTGAGGGCGATAGTGGCGGATTTTGTCTGCGACGACCTTGATGATATTGGCATCTGCCAACATACCCACTTTCACTGCGACCACGTTGAGATCGGAAAACACGGCATCCAACTGATGGGCAAGGTGTTCGACGGGAATCGGGAAAATAGCAGATACGCCGAGCGTGTTTTGAGCTGTGATGGCAGTAATCGCTGAACAGGCATAGCTTCCCGTCGCGGAAATGGCTTTGATATCTGCCTGAATACCTGCGCCGCCACCGCTGTCAGAGCCTGCAATGGTGAGAACAATGGGTGTTTGCTTTGATTGGTCTTGCATGGAAGTCCCTTAAAAATAAGGGGAACTTGAGAAAGCTGGGGATGGTGGTTAGTGAATACTGGCCCGATTGAAACCCAACTTCAACATAGTTCCCTACGTCAGTATTAACTGCCTCAGGTTCAACGGGTCACGCGATGCGTTCTCAGCCAATTGGCTCCCCGACTATTTCTCTGATAGTAACAAGTTCGGTGTTTAGCGCAATCACTAAGTAAGATTCAACTTTTTGTTCTGTGGAAAGCCGCGCACTAGTTGGAAAAACCAGCAGCCTGTAGCGGGTGATAGGGAAAGTCATTGACCTTACCCTAAGGGGAAGGTTTATTCTGAGTCGAATGTTGTTTCGCTATTGAAGTTAGATGCGTATTTCTTCTCTTAGAAAATACTGGATATCCATCATCAGCCTGCTTGCCATGCTGGTGTCGGCTATTGCATCTGGCTCCCCAATGAATGCGATGGAAATGATGACGCAACATCATCAGCCTGTTGTCGCCTGCGAAATGAAAGAGCAAATGGCTAATCCACATGCCGGTCACACCATGATGACCGAAGCCTCTGCTCCTGACTGCGGTTCAGCGTCCGGCATGGACCACAACTGTTGCCCTGCAACCTGCTTCTCTGCCTTTGCGCTATTCACAGACCAACAAACATCCCCAATCAATCAGGCAAAACTGGCACTGATGAATACCGACCTGTCAGCCCCGACGGTCTATCAGCCACAGTCTCTCTACAGACCTCCAATATCCTAAATCCATCATCTTGACCTTATTGCGCCCGAAATAAGGCGCTGAGTGTGTTTTCGCGTCGCTTTTCGACGCCAGAAATGGATTTAGTTATGAAATTCAAACCAAGCTTACTGGCTTTGTCGGTATGTGCTCTGGTCTCTGTCTCTGCACCTGTTTTTGCCCACAGTGTGGCAACAGCAGCTGAGATAACGGCCAAGCAAGACTCTCTGACACAGTTGATTGAACAAGCGCTGCGCTATGATGCCAGTCGCATACAGTTTTATGCGCAATCTCAAGCCATGCGTGAAACCGGCATTGCCAGCGCAACACTGATGGATCCGAAACTAAAAGTCGGGTTCGGCGGGTTACCTGTCGACAGTTTTCAGTTCGACCAAGACCCAATGACCAATATCTCTTTGGGTCTGATGCAACAATTCGAACGTGGTGAAACCCTCTCGCTACAGCAGAAAAAAGCCAATCAGCAGGCTGACGGTATGTCACTTCAGGTCGACGCCCGCGAGCGCGATATTGCCAATGGTATTACTCAACTTTGGCTGGAATTGGGGTATCAGCAACAAGCCGAAGATATTCTGAAAGAAAACCAACGCCTGATGCGTGAACTGGCCAACTTCATTCAAACCAATTATTCGATTGGCAAAAACGAAGCACAGGATTTACTGAACGCACAACTGCAAGTGAGCAAGCTGGATGAAAAACTTCAGGCCAATGCCCAAATGCAGCGCCGCATTACCTCGCAGCTTTCCGAATGGCTGGGTACAGAATGGCTGGCACAAAATGGTCAACTTCTCACGTCAAACCAACTCGATTGGCAACACCTGAATCAACGCATTGAACGCTCAGACGGCACTGAGCATTACGCACTGTTGGTCGATCACCCTATGGTCAAAATGACCGATGCCGCTATTTCAGCCAGCGAAACGCAGGTGGAAATTGCCGAGCAAGCTTACGCACCGCAATTTGGTGTTGAAGTCATGTATGCCTACCGACAGGCAAACGGCATGAACGGCCAACCAGCATCCGATTTGGTCAGTGCTTACCTGACCATGGATTTACCGCTGTTTACGGATAACCGTCAGGATAAAAACCATGCTGCTGCCCAGTACCAGGTAGGTGCAGCCAAGTCCCAGAAAGATCTTCTTCTCGCACAGATGAACGCCAAGGTGAATGCCTTGCTCGTTGACAGGGAAAACCTGGAACAGCGTTTGGAGCGCTACCGAAACACCCTGATTGAACAAGCAAAGGCGCGCACTCAAGCCGTTGAACGTGGATATCAGAACAACACCGCACAGTTCAGCGATGTGATTGCCGCTGCCAGCGATGAGCTGACACTCGCGCTGGAAAAACAGCGCCTTATCACTGACCTGAACTTAGTGAACAGCAACCTCGCTGCTTTGCTGGGTGGCTTTGACTACCGCGTCGAAACGCCGGATATCGCACAACCAACAACAAGAAACGCTCATCAGTAACGGGGAAAGAACAATGAAAACAATGCAAGTAGCCACATTGGCGTTACTGGTCGGTGGCGTGATTGGGTTTAGCGCGAATCAATTTATGGCCGGGCATGGCCACGATATGTCGGCCATGGCAGAAAGTACTTCATCTGCAGGCTCAGACGAGCCTCTGTACTGGGTCGCGCCGATGGATCCTAACTATCAGCGCGATAAGCCGGGTAAGTCTCCGATGGGGATGGATTTGATCCCGGTTTATGCAGAAGACCTGGCTGGGGGTAACGACAAACCCGGCACAGTGAAAATCGACCCTGCGGTTGAAAATAACCTTGGCGTGAAAACGGCAACCGTTGAGTTATCCCAACTATCACCACGCATCGAAACCGTCGGTTACATCGCCTTCGATGAGAGCCTGCTATGGCAAACCAACGTCCGTGTCGCGGGCTGGGTTGAGAAACTTTACATCAACGCAGTCGGAGAGAAAGTCAGTAAAGGCGATGTGCTTTTCACGCTCTACTCTCCTGAGCTGGTCAAAGCGCAGGAAGAACTGCTCAACGCCTACCGCACTGGCCGAAATGGGCTGGTCAAAGGCGCGACCGAACGTCTGGTTTCACTTGGCGTCGACCGCGAACAGATCCAGCAAATCAAAAAGCGTGGCAAAGCTTCCCAAACCATTGAAGTAAAAGCACTGGCAGACGGTGTCATCGCAAGCCTGAACATTCGAGAAGGGGGTTATCTTTCCCCTGCTCAAGCGGTGATCAGTGCGGGCCCATTGGAAGAAGTCTGGGTTGATGCCGAAGTCTTCGAACGTCAGGCACATTGGGTGAAAGCAGGCAGCAAAGCCACCATGACGCTCGACGCGATTCCCGGTCAGGAATGGCAAGGTAAGGTTGACTATGTTTATCCGATTCTGGACCCGAAAACCCGGACCCTTCGCGTTCGCCTGAAATTCTCGAATCAGGATGGCGATCTCAAGCCCAACATGTTCGCCAATATCGCATTGCAACCAGTGACCGATGAGGCGGTGCTGACTATTCCTAAGTCGTCAGTGATCCGCTCTGGCGGCATGACCCGCGTGGTGCTGGCAGAAGGTGAAGGCAAATATCGCTCTGCCCGCCTCGAGGTTGGTCGCGAAGCAGGCGATAAGATCGAGGTGTTGCAAGGGCTGACAGAGCAAGATCGCATTGTCACTTCTGCACACTTCATGCTGGATTCTGAATCTAGCCAGTCTGCCGATCTCGCAAGAATAAACGGTGTTGAACCACCACCTGAAACCCAGTGGGCAAAAGGTGAAATCACTAACGTAATGGCAGGTCACCGCATGCTCACCATTAACCATGAACCTGTTCCTGAATGGAACTGGCCGGGCATGGTGATGGATTTCACCTTCGCAGAAGGCATCGAAATGGGCGACTTCTCTGCAGGTCAGGCAATCGACTTCGAGATGCAGAAAGGCGCTTCCGGTCAATACGAAATCGTTGATTACAAAGTCAGTGAAAGCACAACACCAAATGAAGTGTGGGTTGTCGGCGATATCTCCATGTTAATGGCGGATTTCGGCATGATCACACTCAACCACCAGCCGGTAGATGAGTGGAACTGGCAAGCAGGAGAAATGAACTTCTCGGTAGATGGAGACGTTGACCTTGGCAGCTTTGCAGAAGGTCAGACGGTACGTTTTCAGGTTCAGAAAAGCGGTTCTGACTACACACTGAAAGCGCTGGAGCTGAATGGAGGTAATCAATGATTGGCGCGATTATTCGCTGGTCGATTGCCAACCGTTTTCTGGTGTTGGTAGCGACCTTATTCCTGACATTGGGAGGCCTCTACAGCGTAAAAAATACGCCTGTTGATGCGATTCCTGATTTATCTGATGTTCAGGTGATCATCAAAACTACCTATCCCGGCCAAGCGCCACAGGTAGTGGAAGATCAGGTCACCTACCCTCTCACTACCGCAATGTTGGCGGTGCCGGGCGCGGAAACCGTACGCGGGTATTCCTTCTTTGGCGACTCGTACGTTTACATCATTTTCAATGATGATACCGACATGTATTGGGCACGCTCCCGTGTGTTGGAATACCTAAGCCAGGTTGCACCCAAACTGCCGCCGAATGCCAAACCCACCCTGGGCCCAGATGCTACCGGTGTGGGCTGGATTTACAGCTACGTGTTGCAGGACAAAACCGGGCAACACGATCTGGCTGAACTTCGCAGCTTGCAGGATTGGTTCCTGAAGTACGAGCTTCAAACGGTCGAAGGCGTGTCAGAAGTGGCCACTGTCGGCGGCATGGTGAAGCAATATCAGGTGCAAATTGACCCTGCCAAACTGCGTGCTTACGACCTGACTTTGCAACAGGTCAATATGGCAATCCAGAACGGCAACCAAGAAGCGGGCGCGTCGGTGATCGAGATCGCCGAAGCTGAGCACATGGTGCGCACCACGGGTTACCTTTCCAGCGTGGAAGATATTCAATCGCTGCCTATCAAAGTAACCGACAAAGGCACGCCTCTGTTGCTGGGTGACATCGCGGATATCAACATCGGCCCTCAAATGCGCCGCGGTATTTCCGAGTTTAATGGTGAAGGTGAAGCGGTTGGCGGCGTGATTGTGATGCGCTTTGGCGAAAACGCCAGCGAGGTGATTGCCAACGTTAAAACCAAACTGGAAGACCTCAAACGCAGCTTGCCGGAAGGTGTGGAAATCGTCCCGACCTATGACCGCTCCACGTTAATTGATGCGGCCGTTGAGAACCTTTGGAAAAAACTCGCGGAAGAGTTCATCGTGGTTGCGGTGGTCTGTGCCCTGTTCCTGTTCCATATCCGCTCATCGCTGGTTATCGCCATCAGTTTACCTATCGGAATTCTGTCTGCGTTTATCGTGATGCACTGGCAAGGCATTAACGCCAACATCATGTCGTTAGGCGGTATCGCCATTGCCATCGGTGCCATGGTGGATGGCGCCATCGTGATGATAGAGAACGTCCATAAGCATATTGAACGAACGCCGCTGACGGACAAAAACCGCTGGCAGGTGATCAGCAAAGCCGCAGAAGAAGTCGGTGCGCCACTGTTCTTCTCGCTGCTGATCATTACGCTGAGCTTTGTTCCTGTGTTCGCCCTGGAAGGTCAGGAAGGCAAGATGTTCTCGCCACTAGCATTCACCAAAACCTACGCAATGGCGGCCGCTGCGGGTTTGGCGATCACGCTCGTGCCTGTGCTGATGGGTTATTTCATTCGCGGAAAGGTACTGCCCGAGAACAAGAACCCGGTAAACCGCGGTTTGGTGGCGCTGTATCGCCCATTGTTGAACCTCAGCCTGACGTTCCCGAAAACCATGATTGTGATAGCAATCGCTCTGATGGCGTCGGCGTACTACCCCACCAGTAAGCTCGGCAGCGAATTCATCCCACCGCTGGATGAAGGTGACCTGATGTACATGCCAACCACTTACCCGGGGATATCCATCGGTAAAGCACGCGAACTGCTGCAACAGACTAACAAGCTGATCAAAACCGTACCTGAAGTGGAATCTGTCTGGGGCAAGATTGGCCGCGCCGAGACCGCGACTGACCCTGCACCGCTGACCATGATTGAAACCGTTATCCAATTGAAACCTCGCGAAGAATGGCGTGACGGTGTCACGACAGATTCACTGCGTAAAGAGTTCGATGATCTGGTGAACTTCCCGGGATTAACCAACGCCTGGGTGATGCCGATTAAAACCCGCATCGATATGCTCGCAACGGGGATCAAGACACCGATTGGTATCAAGATCGCGGGTCCAGATTTGGCGGTGATTGAAACCATTGGCTTCCAGCTTGAGCCAATCCTGAACGGCGTTGAAGGCACAGCCTCAGTTTACGCAGAACGCGTTGCTGGCGGGCGTTACGTGACTATCGATATTAAACGTCGTGCCGCCGCCCGTTATGGCCTCAGCATCAAAGATGTTCAGCAGGTCATCACCACGGCGGTGGGCGGCATGAATGTCGGAGAAACCATCGAAGGCTTGGAGCGCTACCCCATCAACGTGCGCTATCCGCAAGATTACCGCGACTCAGTGGTGAAGCTTCAGGAGCTGCCTTTGGTAACACCAAACGGTGCGCGTATTGCGCTGGCGGACGTCGCGGATATTCGCTACGAAGATGGCCCTCCGATGATCAAAACGGAAAACGCGCGTCCTAACGGCTGGGTGTTCGTGGACATCGACGGTCGTGATCTGGGCTCTTATGTGGCAGAAGCACAGCAAACCGTCGCAGAACAGTTAGTACTGCCAGCGGGATACTCACTCGCTTGGTCAGGACAATACGAATACATGGAACGCGCCAAAGAACGCCTGAGCGTTGTTGTTCCTGTGACGATCGCCATCATCATGCTGCTGCTTTACATGAGTTTCCGCCGCGTCGGTGAAGTACTGATCATCATGGCTACCCTGCCACTCTCTCTGGTCGGCGGCTTGTGGCTGATGCATTACCTTGGCTTCAACTTCTCCGTTGCTGTTGGTGTTGGTTTTATTGCTCTCGCTGGTGTTGCTGTGGAGATTGGGGTCATCATGCTGGTTTACCTCAATCAGGCTTGGCACTACCGCAAACTCCATGCGCAGGAAGAAAACCAACCACTGACAGGGAAAGATCTTACCGACGCGATTCGCGAAGGTGCTGGCCTTCGTGTTCGTCCGGTCATGATGACGGTGCTGACAGTCATTATCGGCCTTATCCCCATCATGTATGGCGAGGGCACAGGCTCTGAGGTCATGCAGCGTATCGCCGCGCCAATGATTGGCGGCATGGCGTCTGCTCTGTTACTTACCCTGCTGGTTCTCCCAGCCATCTTCAAGCTTTGGAAAAACAAAGAAGTCACCCAAAACGCATAAAAAATCCACTGGGCTTTTCAGCCCAGTGATAACCATTTTTAAAAGGAAAATATTATGAAAAAGACACTGATTGCACTTTCTCTGGCTCTGGTTACCACTGGTGTATTTGCACAAGCAATGGATCATTCAAAAATGGATCACGGTTCTATGGACCACAGCACGATGAATCATGGAGAAATGGATCACAGCACCATGGGTCATGGTGATATGGACCACTCTAAAATGGACCATTCAAACATGATGAACATGGAAGGCATGTCAGCGGTAGGTATGCCAGCTAACGGCGCGAAGCCCGACAAAGTGGTTCACGTTATCCTGACTGATGACATGCGCATCAACTTCAAAAAAGACGTGACTATCGAACCTAACGATGTGGTGCAGTTCGTGGTGATGAACGTGGGTAAAATCGACCATGAATTTTCTATCGGTTCGATGGAAGAGCAACTGAAACATCGTGAGATGATGAAAACCATGACGAACCACCACGATCATGATTCGGGCAGTACTGTGACCGTTAAACCAGGTAAAGCGAAGCAACTGCTGTGGCATTTCCATGGTGACAAGAATGTGGAATTTGCTTGTAACATCCCAGGCCACGCAGAAGCTGGTATGGTGAAGAGTGTGAAGCTATAAAAGAGCGAGGAATGCGCCGCACTTGAGCGGCGCATTTTATGACTAGAGACGAACACCGCCATCAACCGTCAATGCTGCATTTCGCATTGCCAATGAAGCATCAGACAAGAGGAAAGCCACTGAACCACTGATATCACCAGCCTTCAATGCTCGCCCAATTGGTGTTGTTTCCATATCCTTAGCCAGCGCGTCTATCTGATCTTCCGACAAACCCGCTTTCGACTGGATCTCTGTCAGCGTCACCCCAGGTCGCACGGAGTTTACACGAATTCCCCGAGGGGCAAGCTCAAGGTTCAATATCCCCGCCATCCCTTCAAGTGCCGCTTTGCTGGCGGTATATACCGCCGTTCCCGGAAACGCCTTTTCAACAACCACACTGGAAACAAACACGACGCTGGAAGGATTTTTCATCAATGGAAGCAACGCCTGAAGCGTTAAGTAAGGACCAAAGGTATTGATGGCAAATGTATGATTGAAATCATCCACATCTACTTCACCCATTGGCTTTGGAAAAAAGACACCCGCATTCAGCACCAGTCCATCAAGAGTGACATCTTGCTTCTTCAACGTTTCAGCCAGCGCCTGGATGTCTTCAGACTTTCCACTATCACAATGGTATGCAGACACACCTAGCTCATTCGATACGTTATCCAACTTCGTATTGTTTCTTCCCGTAATGAGGACGTTCGCACCAAGCGCTTTCAATTCAGAAGCCACTTGATAGCCAATGCCTGCTGTGCCACCCGTTACTAAAATAGTTTTATTTTTCATCGTCATTCTCCTCGACATGCGCGTTATGGAGAATTCATAGTAGTGGCTGGATTGTTTCCAAATAAGTCACTAATATCGAATCACAATGTTTCCATAAAAGAACCAAACTGATGGAGCAACTTCACCTACAACTACCTAATGTGTACATTTTTCGATTAGTTAGCGAGCTAGGCAGTTTTCAGGCAGCTGCCACACAGTTAAACATTCCCCGCTCATCCGTGAGCAAAAAGGTTGCTCAACTTGAAGACTATTTGCAGCAAAGACTATTACAACGTAGCACTCGGAATTTGAAGTTGACCGAGGATGGGCTTCGCCTTCTCAAAGCCACTTCGGGCCTAGAGGGTTTACTTTCTGGCACCCGAGACATACTCATTGAAAATCAGGCAGAACCTGTTGGGCGTGTTACGTTGAGCACATCTTCACTCATAGGACAGCAATATCTGACACCTCACATCAAAATGATTCGCGCTCAGTATCCAAAGGTGACACTTCATATCAGTTATTCTGATGATGTCGAAGATCTGCTTGATGAAGGGATTGATATCGCCATCAGAACCGGGAAGCTTCCCGACTCTTCTTTGGTGGCCAGATCAATTGGATGGAAAGATTCTGGCTGCTTTGCCTCGCCAGATTATCTTGCTTGTCATGGTGAGCCCAAAACCCCCGACGCCTTACGTGAACATGATTGTCTTGTCTTCAAAAACAACAAGAGCAAGATGAACCACTGGCAGTTTGAAAGTAAAGATGGTGGCATTACCTCCATTGCCGTCGAGGAATCGATTGTCGCCAATAGTGGACGAGCACTGATTGACATGGCAGTTCATGGGCTGGGTATTGTTCACGTTGACCGACAAACAGTAGAAGCCGAATTACAATCGGGCTATCTGGTACCTATCCTTGAGCATTTCCCAAGCCCAGCACGGCTACCGATACAGCTTGTGTGCCTCGGTAAACATACCCGAAGCAAAGCCGTTGATGCGGTATGGAACTACTTGAGTGAGGCCTTGCCCGCCCAGTTATCTTAGAGGCTGTCGCCCTTTGAGAATGAAGGGAGCCAGACAAAAAATAGCCGCTTATAGCGGCTATTTTATCCAACCGAACATCATTTCACGCGACTTACCGCGATACCATAAGCCTCGGGAATCTTCCCTAGTAGAACATTGGCCGCCGCTTCTGCACTTTCCGGTCTCGAAGAGTGCGCGCATAGGTAGTGAGTCACATCAGGGTAAACCAATAGGTCATAAGGGCTTCGCAATGCAACCACAATCAAGTTGTCGAAATCCCGGCTGAGCTGTTGAACCGTTTCTTTCGCCTTCACCTGATCAAAGTCTTCTCCCGGCAGTGGGTAATTTTCTGTGACCACCACCAGATAGCCATCATCACAGTGATTCAGTGTTTCTAATGTCACCTCACGGCTATTGCTATGTTCCCGCAGAAGCACCTCTCTAAACGTACCAAACGCAGACTCTGCCTGATTCGGACCAATGCCACGCGGATTCATCAGGTTGTGATAGCTTTCCGCAGGCGTAGCGTTCAGCAAGTAAACCGGTTTCTCAGCCACATCTTCCAAGCCACCACGCACCCAGGTAACGGCGTTTTCCGCCACTTCACTGGCAATCAGCCTGTTTTGTGCGAAGGAGACCTCGGCATAACGCGCCTGAGGCACCAGCTTGTCCAGCTTAAATGCCACGACGCGCTCCAGCGCTGAATCAATCACGGACTCGTCCAAATCACCAGATTCCACCGCATCAATCAGGCCATGGATCATTGCCAACTGCTTGTCGAGATACGCATCTGAATGATCGTAATGCTCTTCTGAAAGCATAATCATGGTGATGCCCGCTTTCATTGCCTTCACTGCTGCGTCGACTGGGGAGTAGTGGTTTTGTATCGCTCCCATGTTCATGCTGTCTGAAATGATGATGCCATCAAAGCCCATATCCTGACGCAGCACCTGCTGCAAAATCGCTGGAGACAAGGTAGCCGGATATTCCCTGTCAATTTGTGGATAGAGAATATGACTGGTCATGATGAGATCGACACCTGCATCAATTGCGGCCTGAAATGGCGCTAAATCGTTGGCTTTAAGCTCATCATAGGATTTATCAACCCGTGGGATTTCCCGGTGCGTGTCACCATGGGTATCACCATGCCCCGGAAAGTGTTTGGCACAGGCGACAATATTGCCAGCATGAAGTCCTTTCACTGCTGCGGCTGAGTGGTCACTGACTTTATCCGGCTGATCACCAAAAGATCGTGTGTCGATGATCGGAGAGGCTGGGTTCAGGTTCACATCACAGCAAGGGCCGAGAATACAGTTAAAGCCTGCGTTTCGCATTTCATCGCCGCAAACTTTGTACATCAACTCTGTCCCTTCAGTGCTGTTTTGCACGCCTAAAGCCAGATTGCCTGGGCCTGTTGTGGATTCACCCACCAACACGCCCCATGCCCCTTCCTGATCAACACCAAGCAACAGCGGCAGTCGATGATTTCTTTCCAGCAACTCATCAAGCGCTTTGTTGAGGCTGCGGGCCTCTTCAAAGGTTTCCGCATTGTCTTGGCTCAGATAACAGCCACCAAGGTTGTATTCGGTAATCATGCGCTCTGCTGTGGCAGCTGATTTCCCGGGAAACGCCAGAATGAACAATTGCCCGACTTTCTCTTTGAGACTCCATCCAGCAATCAGGCCCGCGACCTTTTCTTGGCTCATTTCTCTCTCCTTAAAAGGGTGATGAATCAGTGTTGTTTCGAATGACAGTTGTCTGGGTTGGCAGCAAAGAAATAGGCTTCAGCGGCGCTCTGCGCATGTTGATAGGCTTGCTGCTCGTCGACAGCTTGTTGGATTTGTTTGATGTCGAGGGAAAGTAGAATAATCAACTCTCCAATGTTGCTCATTGGCGCCACTTTCCAATCTGATTCACGTTGCAGGAACTGAATACCAACCACCAGCCAGTGGCGTTTTGTCCCACGATCAAAACCTTCCTGATAGATCCCAAGTGTCGCTAAATCATAGTGATAAGCAGATTTTGGCTGTTTCAGGTATTGGTAGCTGTATTCGTATCTCTCATCTGCACCAAAAGGCACCTGCTCCTTTTGAGGAAAAGAAGATGCGATTACTGTGTTAGAAAAGTAGGCTCGCTTGGCCGGTAATTCATTGAGATAGCGATATTGACGAGCCGCAGCTTCACCTGCGACTTGCTTCAAAGCTTTCCTGAAAACCTGATCAGTTTCGAGCGTATTTAAAACTGGTTGACCAGATGGTGATATTTTCAGACAAACGAAGTAATCAAAGTAAGGGAAGCGTTCTAGGGAATAAATTTGACGAGAGTCGATGTCGATTTTGGGATAGGCATTAAGCGGAGCAGCCTGCGAAACCATGGCCATCATGGACAAAAAAGCCACTGTTAAAATCGTCTTAATTTTCACCCAACTCACCTTCAATGAATCAAAGCTCAATGAATTCATCTTAATTTAAGAGTTTGAATTTAGGCGAGATAAAAACTTAGCGCAAAGATAAAAAAGCAGGTGTCATCGCAAAACACAGCAAGTCGGGGTTTGTCTTTTTCTTCGAAAGTGCGCGGGACATTTTCAATTTGTTTTGGCAGATGAGTGAACCTACCAAAAAATGAAATTTCTGTTCCACTTACCGATGTCATCGACACCCTTCATTGCTTCACTTCACAACAGTTTGACCAAATAAACATACATCATCTTTTCAAGCCGAAATGACCACAAAACTGGATGAAGTGTAAAGTTTTCCGACAAAAGCACTAGATACAGGGGTAAACAAAGCGATGACTCACTACTCTCTGTAACACGCGTGTGAACATAATTAGATTCACCTCTCATATCAAACCCAAAAATTCGGACATGCATTGCAACACCGAGACAACAGAGGTCATATAATCTTTCCACTATTGAAACAGGACTCAATAATTAACCGATGTCACGATGCACCCCCTCTTATAAAAGCCTTGAAGTGTTCCTCGCTGTTGCCAGAACCCAGTCCTATTTCCTCGCGGGAGAGGAAATGTGTATCGATGCAACAGGCGTCTACAAGCACATTAAGACTGTCGAGAGTTACTTTGATCAGCGACTGGTGCTTGGCAGTAAGGGGAACGTAAAACTCAGTGAGGCCGGAAAGCAATTGGCAAAGCAGTTGAATGATGGCTTCGAGATCATCAACTCTGCTTGCTCAACCCTAAAAAAAGATGATTCGCTGAATGTAAAACTCCCTATTTCATTTGGGCTACGTTGGATGCTTCCCAATACTCACGATAACTTTTCATTAGTCTCCGAGTTCGGTCAGTTTCACTTTCATGTTGCTTACAGCCATACCATCGACTTTGCCGATGAAGACTTTGATATGGCGGTGGTTTATACCGTTAACAGCAAAGACCAAAAGTTCTACGACGAGCGGCTTGTCGCCGTCGCTAAGCCTGAATACCTTGAAACGCTCATCGACGCCTCTTGGCCGGAGTTACTCAAACACGGACGTATCGTTCACCCTTCGTCAACTGAAGCTGACTGGGAGATCTTCCTGGACAAGCTAGATATGGATGTTCGCCAAAGTTGGTGTTCGCAGAGAATGATGACGGACTCTATTAGCAGCGCGATTTCTATCGTGAAAGAGATCGGTGGGATTGCCGTCGTCGATCCTCTCTTTATTCAAAATGAACTCGCCACTGGAGAGTTGGTCATGGTGACACCGCAAGTTGTGCCGACAGGTTTTGGTTATAAGCTTGCTGGCTCACGCGTGATGCCGGATGAAGACGCTTACCGTTTTCTGGAAAAGTGGCTGACAGAAAATTGCCAGTTCAATCGGCCTGCTCTATCACAGGCTGATGTTGCATAAAAAGAAACTCGCCCTAGGGCGAGTTTTTTATCGTGTGTAGTGGCTCATCTAACAGAGCGTATTAAGAGTTTACTGGCACTTCGTCACCTGATTCATCGCGCTGCTTTTCACCCGGTCTTCGCATGTTTGCTAGCATGCTTGCTCCTAAGATCAATGTACCACAGACCACATCAGACAATGTTGGGACTTCTTTGAAGAACATCACACCGATGATAAATGCCATAGGTACTGACAGGTACAACAACACACTGCCTGTTGCCACACGCGCACGACGGAATCCCATAATAATGAAGTAGTTATAGGCATTACCCAACACTGCCGCGAGAAGTACGATACCCCATTGCATGGCCGAGATTTCTACCCAACCTTCCACAAACACTGTCATTGGCAGAGATACCGCGGCCAACGGTACCGCCAACCAGAACAGCATAAATTGAGGGTTTTCCTCTGAACCCAAACGCTTATTCAGCACGTGTTCAATCGCCAGCGTCAACGCCGCCACAATTGGCGCAATCACACTGAATCCGCTGCCTGCATCTTCAGGTCGATTGATGTAAAACACCGCACCAAAGCCGACTAGACTCGCGATGACGTTCTTCAACGAAATCTTTTCACCGAGTAAAAAAACAGCCAACGGGATAATGAAAATGGGCTCTGCAAACAGAATGGTAATCACGGTGGCAAACGGTAGGTTGGCCAAGGAGTAAAACAAGGCGTAGCAACCCACCAGATTGAGCGCAAAGCGCCAGTAGTAGATACGGCGATCTTTAATCTTCTCACGCTTTTTCCAATAGTAGGCCACCACAGGCAGGATGACTAAAGCGCCGATTATCCAGCGCATAAAGAGCAACTGCCAAGTGCCTATATCACCACCAGCGAGCTTGATGAATGCATCCATGGCTGTCGCCGAAACGACAGCCAGGAAAATCATCGCCAGCCCAGTCCAATGTGTTTCTCTATGCAAAAGACGCCTCCTTGTCTTCTTGCTCAGCATCAAACCATGGCGTTTCAGTACGCTGTGGTTTAGCAACAACATCGTTTAAGTACTCATAAACAGAGCCATGGTAAAGTCCTTTACCATGTAACCAATCATCGTTGTAAACCGTGTTCAGGTATTTTTCTCCGCCATCGCAGATCAGGCAAACCATGTTGCCGCTGCCTTCACGCTTCGCACAGCGTTTAATGGCTTCGTAAATCGCGCCACCCGCTGAGCCACCCACCAACAATCCATGCTCACGGGCGAGATATCGACAGGTTGTGAAAGCTTCCGCATCGCTGACGCGAACGCCTTCGTCGAGAAGTTCAGGGTCGTAAAATGGCCCCATCACATCCCCTTCTGGCATACCCGTCCCAGATTGCCAGTAGGGACCACTAGGAAAGCCGAAAATGACCGAACCAACCGGTTCCACACCAATAATTTCCAGCGCTGGATAACGCACGCGAAGCGCCTCGCCTACACCGACGATGCTTCCGCCTGTGCCAACGCAACAAACCAGACTATCGAGGTTGTCGCCAAGTTGCTCCTGAAGCTCTACCGCCAGCGTGTTGGTGTAACCAGCAGGGTTCGCGGCGTTATTGCACTGGTCCATAAACAGACCACCATCAATGGAAGCGGCGAGGTTTCGAGCAGTTTCAATGCGGGCAACCGTCGCCACTTCATCATCAGCAAAGTCGCCTTCCAACAGATGTATCTTGCCACCATAAGCTTTAACTGCTGCGAGCTTGTCAGGTGCCGCATGGTGATCGACAACTGCAATGAAGTTGATGCCAATCTCCGCACACATATAAGCAAGTGCAGTGGCTGTGTTCCCAGAAGAAGATTCCACCACTGTTCCGCCGCGCTTTAATCTACCTGAGCGTAGCGCATCAAAAAGCATTTCACGCGCCATGCGATCTTTCATGCTTTGTCCGGGATTATTCTTTTCCACTTTAAGCCAAAGTGTCCAATCACTGTGGGCAAACCTCAGAGCAAGCATCGGTGTTTCACCAATCATCTGGTGCATCGCTGTGCAGAGTTTCATCCTCGTACCTCCTCGATTGAAAAAGAATCTTCCTTGTTATCCAGAACAACTTTGTTAGGGATAGGCAAACCATGAAAACGGGTTTCCAGCAGGTCCATCAGATAGCCTGCTGTATTGTTGAAAACCAG
This sequence comes from Grimontia sp. AD028, assembly GCF_000973155.1. Taxonomy (NCBI): domain Bacteria; kingdom Pseudomonadati; phylum Pseudomonadota; class Gammaproteobacteria; order Vibrionales; family Vibrionaceae; genus Grimontia; species Grimontia sp. AD028. The sequence goes on from NZ_LASY01000024.1 coordinate 41,405, forward strand.
TAAGTCGCCAGCTTTGGGCATTTGAGAGAAAGGCACCTTGCGGTAAGTCAGAACATCTTCTTCAAGGCAGCTCTGCCCGGCGATATAGGCGCGGACGGGGTTTGTCGATTTAGTCGTTTCTTGAGAGGCAGGAAGATGAACAGGATCGACGATAAATTCCGAATTGAACCAGGTTTCTGAGAAGCTGAAGCTGAGGCCTTTTACTACGACACAGTGGTCTCCAGCGTTAGTGGTTTTAGTGCCCAGCACCTCAAAAGCGGTAAATCCAGCGCCATCTGTTAGTGCACGTCCTGGTTCAACACTGAGTTCAATGTTGCTCGCTTTCAAACGCCCAGCATTGCCGCTTTCTGTCAGCACTTTTTCTAAAGCAGTCTCCAACGTATCTGGGTGCCAGTAAGGGTAAAAACTTTTTGGCATTCGGCCCGCAACAAAGTCCTGTTTGTCGATGGCATTTTGAAAGCGTCGCCAAGTGGCTTCTTCGACATAGCGAAGCGGGTAACCGCCGCCAATGTTTATTGCTTTCCAACGAATGTCAGCGCCATACCGCAACGCATCAGCCACATCCAGCAAGTCAGAAAGTGCTTTACCACGTTCTAGCGGGCAGTAACCGGAAAGGTGAAAGCCTGCCCCCTCCAGTTCAATGTTCGATAAGCTGTCAGCAACCAAAGAGGCGGCTTTCAACTTGACTGTATTCATCCCAAAACGTGTATGAGGCTGTTCTGCATTCCAGCGAAGTAGCACACGGGCGGTTTTTCCAATCGATACCGCAAGATTCTGGATTTGAAGCAATTCTTCATCGCTATCGACAACAATTCGAGCATTCTGCCTCAGTGCCAGTGTCAAAAACTCCACTGATTTAAATGGCCCAGATAAGCTGCAGTCTCGCCCGCACACTCCTTGCGTGAGTGCTAGTTGAAACTCTTCAAGCGATGACACATCAATGCCAATCCCTTCCTCAGCGGCGGCCTTTACCAACGCAGCAGAACGATTGGTTTTCATGGCATACAACACCTGAAAACGCTCTCCTAAATATCGGGAAAGTACGTGCTTCACACCCACAATATTTTGCTTAATTCGATGGGGTAGCATGGCGTGAAATGGGGTGTTTGCTGCTTTGGTGATAAGGGGAAAGAGTTGGCGATAAGGAAGCGACAGATCCTCTTTAGCGGGGAAACGGGTGTCGAAGCCGTTATTCGCTTCCACCACCGTCATCGTGTCCATACTGATATTATTCATTGCGTCTCCAGCGTCCAGGCTACAAATCAGGACAGCCGCGTGAAAAATTCAAGCATCTTGGCTGTGTTCAAATATCCGAACAATCTGAGGCACTCGTTCCTGAGAGCATCAGATTGTCGGTATCTATGATTAATTTTCAGGACATCCCACGCTATGGAAATAAGTGCACATTAGTTTGCAGTTTTTGCATCCCTTTGCTGTAAAAGCACTCTTTTTCTTTCGCGACAACTAACTAAATACTGGAGGTGGCGTTATCTCGCTCGCTGGAGCCTGTGGCGCATAATCCGCATGCTTAGGAACTGTTCTTCCTACGCCAGAGTTGGTAAGGAAAGGGATTATCCAAATCAGCCAAGGTGGTTGCGGACAATCAAACGCTGAAGACGTGTCGGACAATACTGCTTCCGTAAACGGGGCTCCAAGCTGATAGATATCACCGGTGCTGAGTTCAAACTCAGCCAGAACATGCTGCCAGACAGATTTGCTCATCCATTTTTTGAGAAGCACTTCATAACTGACCCGCACCAATTCTGCCTTCATTTGCTCATCATGACTCAGTCTTTCTTCCAAACTAGCAAGTGGCGGTGGAAGGCGTTCGCCTATCATGAGTTGAACCATGTCTATAACAGTCAGACGCACAACGCCGTATCCCATGAGATCAAAAACGACAGAAGGCAAATCTGCGCGCTGGCATCCAACCAATGGACGACTCATGTCTTCAACATTGCGAAGTTTGACCCGAAATGAAGCCAGCATTTGGTCTTTGCTATCCGTGGCGGCTGCACGCCCCTGCTGTCCTGACATGATGGTCAGGGCACGGAGCCGATGCAGCGTGGCGAGAACAAGGCTAAGCGCCATGTCTGCCTCTTTCTTGCTTTCAACAGTGCGGCTGAAATTCCCTTGGGAGTACCCGCTTAACCTACACAGTTGTAACGGGCTGAAATTCAGCTTCTCTAACTCTTTGCGTACGGCTTCTGAAGGTGGAGCATATAGTCTCAGCATATGGCAAGCCGTGGACTGCAGCTCCCGCACAAGCATGCCTGTACTTTCAGCATCACCCCAACGGTTCAGCGGAAACAGAGCAGGTAAGAATTTTGATGTAGCGCGGACGGAGCCATCTTGCATACCGGCGAGGCAAAACATATCGCTCCAAGAAAGAACGACGGTGTCAGTGCGCTCCCGAAAGCAGAGGTCTGCGGTAAACGTGCCGTTGTCCTGAAATGACAACGGGCGAAGGCAATGGGCATATGTTGGTTGTGTCATCACTCCCCCCTAAATCAACAGCGAGGTATATACAACGCTAACTTCTTGGGTCAGCTCGAGTAGATGACAGCGTACAAGCTAAGGCTGAGGGATATTTGGAATTGTTTGCAACCGCAATTGCAGGAAATGCACCTCCATGATTTCCAAGCATTTTTGTTGCACATTGAGAGCACATAACAAAAGCCCGCCACATAGGCAGGCTTCTATATCGATGAAAAACGCTTAGATATCAACGTTGTTATACGTATCTAACAATGTTTTCGCTGCCAGCTTACCCAACTCGTTGGCAGCAAGTGGACTCGCACCAGTCAGCAACAAACGATCACGACAAACTGTGTTATCCGATTTAGTGTTCATCAGCGTCATACCTAGGCCTTCTAGCTTTCCGCTCACGCTACTTGGCATTTTTCCTGGCAAATACCCCACCTTGGGGGTCATCTCATCAACGGAATCAGGGAAAACGGCCAGCTTATAGCCTTCATAGAGAAATGGCTGTTCATCAAGCGTGGTCGCCAACAAGGCCGCTGGGCCATGACATAGTGTAATCGTGAACAAATCATTGCTATCCGCCCATCGCAGTACTTTATCAACATTGTGATCGTCTGGAATGCCCAACATGGCTCCGTGGCCACCTGGGATAAACACCGCGGCGTATTCATCATTGTTTTGCAATGATGTTTCTACAAAGTGCTGCAATGAACCCGGTGCTTCGAATTGCTGCTTATATTCCTCATAGAAAGCTTTCACGTATTCATCTTTCTTTGGGAACGCCCACATTTCTAAAACCACAGGCTTCCCTGTTGGTGTGACTATCTCAAATTCAAAGCCAGCATTTTTAAGATGAAGCATGGGTAAAATCGCTTCCACAGGATGATTACCTGTCGAAAACATTTTCCCATTTTGCATGGTCATGTTTTTTTGCTCAGTGAAGATCACCAGTACTTTTTTGCTGCTACCGTTGTACTTTTGATATGTGACATTCTCGAAGTCGGTTTTATCAACCGTTGCTAACTTCAGAGCCAGTTTTGATGGCGAATAGGAACCATCAGCTTCCTGTTTAGGCGCAATTCCAAATAATTTCTTCAGCATATCCCTTTCCCTAATGAGTATTTCTGAAAAGGGATATCACCTGAAATCCCTTTATGGTCACTTCTTCAGTCATTATCAGGCAGAAACATTGATGATGATTTTGCCTTTAGCGCGACCAGTTTCACTGCGCTCATGCGCTTCAGCAACCTGCCCTAGCGCGAACTCACTGTCGATACTTACTTTCAATTTCCCTGCATCGGCCAGCTCAGCAAGTTGTTCTAATTGTGCACGGTTTGGCTGAACGAAGCAGAATTGCGCATTTACACCGTATTTAGCGGCCATTTCTGCTTCAGGAGATGTCGCGATAGACACCAAGCGACCACCTTTTTTCAGCGTTTTGTAGCTCTGGTTTTGCGTTTCACCGCCAATGGTGTCGAAAACAACATCCATATCTGTCAGTTCAGAGAAGTCCTCATTGCGATAATCGATAACGTTGTCAGCGCCAAGGCCTTTTACAAGCTCAATGTTACGTGAAGACGTTGTCGTATAAACATTCGCACCTTTTTGCTTTGCAAATTGGATAGCGAACTGACCAACCGCTCCCGAACCACCGTGGATCAGCACTTTTTCGCCTTCCTTCAGATCGACATACTCAAAGAGTGCTTGCCATGCTGTTAGTGCCGCCAAAGGCACACCAGCAGCCTGTTGCCAACTGAACGACTTTGGCTTCAAAGCCACTTCGTCTGCAGCTGCCGTCATGTATTCCGCATAACTACCGTTCTTAGCAATGTCAGGTCGGCTATAAACTTCATCACCTATCGCCAAGCTGCTTACACCTTCGCCAATGGCAACCACTTCACCGGCAACATCCCACCCCAGTGTTAGTGGCAAAGGGTGATTCAATAATGGCTGTAAGTAACCCTCTCGGATCTTCCAATCTACTGGATTAACTGCCGCTGCACGTACTTTAATCAGCACTTCATTTGCAGCTGGCGCCGGGATATTAATATCATTCAGTGACAGCACTTCCCTGCCACCAAATTCACTAATTTGAACTGCCTTCATTGAACTGGTCATCACTTTCCTCTTTGAACGATTTGTTTGAACATGAGCTAAGCGTACACGGATTGAACTGCCTTGATTAGACAGTTAACCGTCACTATATTGTTTCCATCACTTCAACAATTGATATTGAAATGGCATTTAGAGACGAAAATTTTCAGGCATTGATTCTTTTTGCTCACATAAATCGGCAAGGGAGTCTGTCTGCTGCTGCCGATCTTTTAGGTATCAGTCGCTCATCAGTTAGTAAACAGCTAGCAGCATTAGAGAAGAAGATTGGTTCAAGGCTGTTCAACCGGACGACAAGAAAGATCGTGCTAACCGATGTTGGCCGTAAAGTGTTGCAGGAAGCACATAGCGTTGAGTCAGCACTTCAGCGAATCGAGCATATTAGTGAAGACTCTCGCTCAGTGGTCTCAGGGCATATCAATATCTCTGCCCCGATTGCTCAAGGGCGAATCCATATCGCCCCACTGCTGACTGAATTTATCAATCTTCACCCCAACGTTACTGTCAACCTTCAACTGGAAGACAGATTTATCGACATGATCGCGGAGAATGTCGATGTTTCTATTCGTGTCGGTTACTTGCCAGATTCTTCACTCATCGCACGAAAGCTCGGCGACGTGTCCTGGGTGCTTTGTGCTTCCCCTAAATACTTAGAAGCAGCACCACCACTAAAAACGCCGAGTGATTTACTCAATCACCGTTGCCTTTACTATCGAAATTCGAAAGTCAGCATGAACACCTGGACGTTCGTTGGAGAACATGGCGAAGAAGAAGTCACCGTATCGGGACCTTTTTCAATTAATGACCCCGGCGTGTTGATTACTGCAGCTTTAGATGGTGCAGGAGTGTTACTGATTAACAGAGGATTACTTGGCAACGCCATCGAAGAGGGAAGACTGATTTCCTTGCTTGATAACTATCAAGTGGTCGGCGGATTGCCCACTTACGTGGTTTATCCGGAAAGAGAGTTTATTCCCGCAAAAACAAGAGCTTTGGTGGATTTTTTGGTTGAGAAAATGCCTTCGAGGATGAGTGGTGATTAAGGGACTCAAAAGAGAACTTTGATTGTTCGGATGCGAAAAGCAAAAAGGCCGCTGATAGTTCAGCGGCCTTTTCTAATGTGGCGGAGAGATAGGG
>NZ_LASY01000025.1:0-16827 GCF_000973155.1 Grimontia sp. AD028
CATGTAGACTAGCTACACATTGAAGCCTCTGCCTTGCATAAAATCCCCACAAACTGCTGCAAAAACAATCACCAAAGGTCAACAGCCCCTAGGCTTACCTTCAAATGACGATCAGCACTTCTGATGGGATATTCGCGGCTGACGATTGCTGATAACGCATGGCAACCACCGCGCCTGTTCGCTGAGAAGCTTTCAGTTCGTCGATTTTATCCAGGATTTCTTTCGGCAGCTTAATGCGCATGGCATAGCCGTTTTCGTTCTGTGGCACATACGAACCGCTGGAAAGCATGTTAGTCAACTGACTTAGGGTTTCATGTGCAGCGAAACCACCACCATTGAACTGCCTTGGGTTTTGTTCCAGATCGGCATAATCGGGATGTTCAGAAGGGTCCCAAGACGGGTTCTTGAGTTGTTTCTCTTCGGCGAGTACCGGTTTTTCTTCGGCAGTGGCATTTGCCTGGCTGGGCGGGACAATTTTTTCGCGCACGCGATTTTCCCGCGCAACTTGCTCCGTTGGCGGGTTTACTGACGGTACGACAGCAGGGATGCTGACGTTAGCGGGCGAAATGTTCATGCCAATGTTGTCTCCCAACACCGACCGAAGGCGCGTCGCCTGTGAGCATAGGCGGGGTAACCCCCGCGAATGCGCGTGCTATATCTCTATAGCGAAACTAGACCAATATTGCGATCAGTCCGCCAATGGTACCCAGTGCAGAAAGCACCTGACCGGCGGAATACGCAGCATCGTCGTTGCTTTTCACTTCTTCAGGGTGGTCCATGCCAAGCGCCCCATAGGTGAAAGACTCAACTTTAGACGAAGTGTTCGTGCCTTCGGCTTCCGTTGCTTTGTTAACAGCCTTACCGTCCGACACTTCCTTCGCGACCTGCTCGTAAGACTGCTTGGCACCCTCGGCTGCCTGCGCCTCGTTGCCCTTTGCCGCCTGATTTGGCTGCATAGGCTTGGCGTAAGCATGCTGAGAATACCCAACGTTACCTATATTCATTATGGTCTCTCCTGATGCCATAGCAAGTAACTTGATTAAAGTATCGGCAGCTACAGATTAAAATTTAGCCCCAATTCACTTTATTTCGCTACTTTCCATTAACAGGACGGCAAACATTGGCCACAAAAAGCCAGAAGCTCTTGTGAAAAATGGTCGGGATCAGAAATGAACGGTGCGTGCGACGCTTTGGCAAAGATTTGCCGCTGCGAACGCGGTGCCAGAACATCCAACTCTTGCGCCACTTTGACAGGCACAAGGCCGTCCAGCCGACCGTACATTCTGAGCCAAGGCATTGAAATATCATGCAAGTGAGGCCGCAAGTCAGCGTCAGCAAGAATACCAAGGCCGGCGCTAAGCGCCTCTGGCTGAGGAGACGGGTGAGAGAGGACCGCCTGTTTCAACCACTTAATATCTTGCCGTGCTGTCGGGCTTCCCATTGCCTGAAGCGCCATGAAACGTTCAACCGTCGTCTGAAAGTCTTCAGCCAATTGTTTCGTAAACGCCTGCAATACCTCGGGTTTTATCCCTCGCCATCCATGTTCTGCAGCAAATCTTGGAGAGCTGGCAATCGTGACTAGACCTTTCACACGTTCCGGTGCGAGCAGTGCAGCCTGAGTGGCAACCATTCCCCCCAAAGACCAACCGGCCCAAACAGATTCCTGCGGTGAATTATCAAGCAAGCACTGTGCCATTTCCTCTAAGGAAAAGGCATCGGTCGGTTGACTGAAGCCATAGCCCGGCAGGTCAACACAATGAACGCGGTAATGCGGGGTGAGAGCAGGCAGGATGTTTTGCCATACGGCGCTGTTCATCCCCCAGCCATGAATGAGAATCAGATCGGAACCCTGGCCTTCCGTGTGCCAGTACAGAGAAGTCGTCATTTACACTGCCTAAATTCGTTTATCAACAAGCATGTCCTTGATGTTAAGCACTATCTTACGTGCCTTGCCGCTGCGTTGTCAGCTTTGCCACCACAGGTTGGAGCAGCGTGTTTATCCCTGGTGTCATGCCTGTCACGCCAGTTTGCCCCGTCAGGCACGCTGCCTGCATTGCGGTTTGCCCACGCCTTACGTGATTGAAAGCTGCGGAAGATGTTTGAAAAAGCCGCCACCGTGGGACAGTTTGGTCTGTGTCGGTGCCTATGCCTTTCCCTATGACAAGCTGCTTCACCGCTTCAAGTATCAAGGACATTACTGGCTTGCCCCTGCTCTCGCTAAACTGCTCGCGACAGAGATAGAATCACCTGCGCCTCTCCTTCTTCCCGTGCCCATGCATTGGAAACGCAGGCTTTGGCGCGGATTTAACCATAGCAGTGTGCTGGCCGCAGAGCTCGCGAGACAACTGAAGGTTCAATCTGAGCCCAATGTCTTAAAACGCATTCGTGCCACTCGCCAACAGCAGGGATTAGACCGACAATCCCGTCTTTCAAACTTAAAGCAGGCATTTTCTATCGAAGGAAAACTGCCGCCACACATCGCCTTGGTCGATGATGTTGTCACCACGGGTGCAACTGTCGCCCAGCTTTGCCGCTTGCTCCGGCAGCATGGCGTGGAACGTATTGATGTGTATTGTCTTTGTCGCACACCACCAGAAGCCACTTAATTGAAAAGTGAGGGAAAAGTAACCTCGAAGCTTGAGGGGTGATAGCGGACAAAAACAAGCGTACAATGTAAACAAATACTGGATAAATCAGGTAAGAAGCCGTGTCACAAATTATTATTTCAGAAAGTGCACAGAGCCATTTCGGTAAACTGCTTGAGCAGCAGCCGGAAGGGACAAACATCCGCGTATTCGTGGTTAATCCTGGCACGCAAAACGCAGAGTGCGGCGTTTCTTACTGCCCTCAGGATGCAGTGGAAGCGACTGACACCGAACTCAAATTCGAAGGTTTTTCTGCCTACGTAGATGAACTGAGCCTTCCGTTTCTGGAAGATGCTGAGATTGATTTTGCCACTGACAAAATGGGCTCACAGCTGACGCTAAAAGCACCAAACGCAAAAATGCGTAAAGTGTCTGACGACGCGCCACTAATGGAGCGCGTTGAGTACGTGATCCAGACTCAGGTTAACCCACAGCTGGCAGGCCACGGTGGTCACATCAATCTGATTGAAATCACTGAAGACAAAGTGGCAGTGATTCAATTCGGCGGCGGCTGTAATGGCTGTTCAATGGTTGATGTCACCCTGAAAGACGGCATCGAGAAGCAACTGCTGGAAGAATTCAGCGGCGAGCTTAACGGCGTTCGTGACGTCACTGAGCACGCGCACGGCGATCACTCTTACTACTAAGAGCGATTACCGAGACAAAAAAGGCGCCTAATGGCGCCTTTTTTGTCTCGCTAGTTTGCCGCCAGGAAGGTGTCTCTGCGCCACTGGTGAACGAAAAGTACCCCCAGCGTTAATCCACGCAGCGCCATAAAGCCGAGCATCGCCGCCCAAAGCGCATGGTTGCCCCACCCACTTAACAGCCACCAAATCACAAAGAAACCTGCCATCGCAACGAACATGGTGTTTCGCATTTCACGTCCGCGCGTCGCACCAATAAACACACCATCAAGCAGAAAACACCACATGGCCACGAGCGGCATGGCAATGAGCCAAGGCAGATACACAAATGCCTGTTCACGCACTGCCGGGATATCGGAAATCACCCCGACAATCTGCTCACCAAAGATAAGGAAAGCGGCAGTGATAAGCAAAGAAATCACAAGACTCCAGAAGGTGGTGGCTGTCAGTGAATCCATCAGCTCGTTTCTGTTCCGGGCACCAATTGCCTTCCCTACCATGGCTTCCATGGCATAGGCAAAGCCGTCCATTGCGAAAGAGACCAGCATCAGAAAGTTCATCAGCACCGCATTGGCTGCCACCACATTGTCGCCCAGTGTCGCACCCTGAAAGGTCATAAAGGTGAAGGCCAGCTGTAGGCAGAGGCTTCGAAGAAAGATGTCCCGGTTAAGCTTTAACAGCCGTCCCATACCCGCAGAAGCTTTTTTCCACTGCGCCAATGGGGCAGGCAACATCTCTTGCTTCCAGCGCTGCGCCACGAAATACAAGCCCAACGCCATACCGCTGTAATCGGCAATCACACTCGCTGCCGCAGCGCCCTGCACTTTCCAGCCAAAACCCACAACAAACAGCACATCAAGCACGATGTTGATGACGTTGATAACAATCAGCAGCATCATCGGTTTTTTCGCGTTCTGGGCACCCAATAGCCAACCCATGATCACAAGATTGCTCAGCGCAGCAGGCGCACTCCAGATGCGCACAGAGAAATACTGGTCGGCATAGCGCTTCACTTCCGCACTTGCGTCACTGTAGGAAAACACCCAATCCGCAATCAATGGATGCACGGCGATAATCGCCAATGCCAATAACCAGGCAAGGGAGATACCCTGTAGGAACACATCCGCTAGCCCCGCTTTATCGTCAGCGCCATAGGCTTGAGCGGTAAGCCCAGTGGTAGCCATACGAAGAAAACCGAGCAGCCAGAAAGTCACCGCGATCATGGTGCTGCCGACCGCCACGCCACCGAGATACCAGGCATGGTCGAGGTGACCAATCACGGCCGCGTCCACCAACCCCAGCAAAGGCACGGTAATGTTCGAGAGCACCATGGGGAACGCGAGCGAGAAAACACGCACGTGAAGGGCTTTTTGTTGCAGCGCTGACAGCATAAATTGGCTCTGTGGTTATCGACAGATAGAGAGTAAGTGGCGGAAGTTTATCAGAATGTGCGGGTTAAATAGACGGTACCCTTGAGGGTTTCGCCATCACGCACAAATCCGTTTTTTTCCAGCACGCGGATAGAAGCCAGATTGTTCTCTTCGGCCCCACCGGAAAGCGTCGCGACCTTGCTGCTCTGCTGGCACCAGCTCACCAAGCCCTGCAGCATCTCGCTGGCCAAACCCTTTCCCTGCAGCTCCTCACTCACCACATAACCCAACCGAAGATCGAGCAAACCATCTGTATTGATTTCTGCATACAGCAAAATAAACCCCGCGAGAGATTGCGAATTCCGCTCTGTCACGGCGAGGAAAGTGGATTCTGTTAAAGCCTGTTGAAGCCAAACCACAGCGCTTTGGGCGTCGTTCACCGATTGGATATCCGGCGGTAAATGCTGCTTCACCGCTGGCGTCAATAGGGCTGCTAATTCCTTAGCGAGATTATCGGAAGTCTCTGAACCAGACGATAACGCCGCGACATCCAGCCGCGGCGTTGAGAATTGAAGATGGGAAAGCATCATCCCTACTCACTGTTTGCTTGGGTGTGCAACTATCCTATCGCACGCCACGCATGATCGGCGAGCAAAGCCACAAACAAACCAAATACATGCCAAATGGAGTATTTAAACGTCTGCCAAGCCAACCCTTTATGGTCATGGAATTTCAACTGCCACGCGTACCAGGCAAAGCCGAGATTGAGCGCCAAACTACCGAAGAGGTAAATCAGTCCACTCATTCCCGCCAGCCAAGGCAGTAAGCCCACCACCACCAAAAGCAGGGTGTAGAGCAAAATCATGGTCTTGGTGAATTCCACACCATGGGTCACTGGCAACATGGGTACGCCGGCTTTGGCGTAATCTTTCTCACGATGAATCGCAAGCGCCCAGAAATGCGGTGGCGTCCAGGTGAAAATCAGCATCACCAGCAACAGTGCATGTGGGTCGAGCGTTCCTGTCACCGCCACCCAACCGAGCAGCGGTGGCATTGCGCCAGCCAAACCACCAATCACGATGTTCTGAGGCGTCGCGTGCTTCAGCCAAACGGTGTAGACCACCGCATAGCCAATCAAACTGGCAAAGGTGAGCCATGCCACCAGCGCATTCAATACCCAAAGGAGCGCAAAGCCCGCGACCATCAGCAAGCCACCAAAGGCCAGAGCCTGTGACGTACCTACCCGGCCTTTCGCAACGGGGCGGTGAATAGTGCGCTGCATCTGTCTATCAATACGCTGATCAATCACATGATTGAACACCGCTGCCGCAGCCGACTGCATACCAATCCCTAACAGCCCGAGAATCACGGCGTGAGCAGGAGGCAACGACGGCACCGCCAAACACATTCCCACCATGGCGGTCAGCAATAGCATGGCCACCACTTTGGGTTTGGTCAGTTCCAGATAATCCCGCCATTGAGCGGTTTCAGTATTCGGGGCGCTGTTTGCCAGCGAAGGCGTGTTGAATTTAGCCATGGCTTAACCTCCCTGAGTCTCCCAAAGACGACTGTGCAGCGGTCATTGAAACAGGTGCGAACACACCTACCACCGTCCTGACAGTCACTAAAAGTAAAAGCAATCCGCAAACATTGTGGGCCACCGCTACAGACAGCGGCAGCAAGGCGACTACGTTGGTGACACCAAGCGTTATCTGAATACCCAGCGCGCCTAAGAGTAGTAGCGATGCGCCAGCACCAAGCGGTTTTCTAACCGCAAACGCCAGCAGTAAGATGAGCGCCGTGACCACCATGGCACCAATTCGGTGTGTAGCATGGATCGTGACGCGCTGATCGAAATTCAGCACGCCATATTGGTAAGTCTCGTTTTTCGGGCTGATAGGATGAAACGCCGAGGCGTCGTATTTCTCTGCCCAATCCACTTCACAGACAGGCAGTTGCGTACAAACAAGAGCCGCATAGTTGGCTGATGTCCAGCCGCCGAGCGCAATCTGCATCACCACCGCGAGTAGTGCCGCAACGGACAATGCCTTAAGCTTTCCGCCAACAGAGGCCTTTTGGAGACCCACCTCGAGCTGTGTCGGTTTTTTAATACGCCGTCTTTCCAGCAGTGCCAACATGAACAGCAAAGTCACGGTTGTGAAACCGCCGAGCAAATGCCCCATCACCACAATCGGCATCAGGTTCATGGTCACGGTCCACATGCCCAGAGCGGCCTGGAAGGTCACCACCGCCAGCAGCACACTCGGCAGGATGCGGTTACGTTCAGGGCGACGCCACGCCAGAAAAGCAATGGCAGCAATCACTAACCCGAGCGTTCCCGCCACATAGCGATGGATCATTTCATTCCAGGCTTTTTGAATTTCAACAGGGGCATGGGGGAAGGCTTCCGTTGCCTGAGCGATTTTCTCTGCCGATTGCGGCACGGTCAGAAAGCCATAACAACCGGGCCAATCTGGGCACCCCAAGCCTGCTTCCGTCAAACGGGTAAATGCTCCCAGGGCCACCACGACCAAAGCCAAGGCCAGTGCACCGTAGATCAGTCCGAGATAGCGTTTGTCTTTTTCCATCACGGCCTCCCTTACCCGACTTTGGAGAGTTTCATGAGCTTACGAAGATCGGACAGCAGTCCTTTGCTCTGTGCCACCTGTGCTGATTTTTCCGCTGGCACCGGATAGGCAAGAATAAGGTTGTTCAGAGGGTCAACAAGATAAATCGCGTTCTCAGAGAAGGGCAGCGACGACATGGTTTGTTGTTGCGTTGCATCGATGTTTTGGCGGGTGACATTGGTGCCTTCTTCCACCGCCGAGCTTTCCGGTGTCAGCAGGATGCTGGCAACCCGTTCACGCTCACGTCCAACCGCAACCGGAATTTGGTTAAGTTGAAACAACGCACTTTCGCACTTCTCATCACAGGTATTGGGGTAGGAGTAGACCAAACGCCATTGCCCGTTGTGTGACAGCCAATCAGCCTTCACTTCTTCGGCGATAAGCTCGCCATTGTTGGTCACGCCTTTATTGTACCAGCCAAAATCCAACACCAATTTGGCAGCCAGAACCGGCAGAACAAAAATCACGGTGACCAGTATCAGCGCTTTTTTCCCATTCATATGCGTCCTTTCCTCCACCAAAGCCCAAATCCAATCACTACCACCAGCGCCAATCCAAACCACTGCATGGCGTAGGCATAGTGCTTTTCCGGCTTCATCACGACAGGCTCCCAGATGGGTTTCGCACCTGTACTGAAGCTCTCTCCGTTGCTGTTGCTTATCACATCACCGCGGATAAGCCAGGGTTTGAGGGAAAGTCCGGAAGCTTGTTCCAGACCTTGAATTTCCACCGATTGCACCCGTTTGGGCCAACCGTTTTCTGTTTCCACTTGTGCCAGCACGACCCTGTCTGAGGGAAAATCGATGGTGCCGGTCACTGAAAACTGCCCTTCTAGCGTTGGCAGTGTCGGCAATGTATCCCTTGTTGCAGGAGCTGCCACCCAACCCAGTTCGACCAATATCCACTGATTGTCACTTCTGAAAGGTAGAAACCAGCGGTATCCCACACGGCCTTCGAAGGTTTGGTTATCGAGCAGCACGCTCTTCGATGTATCAAACTGGCCAGTTAACTTAACCCGCGTCCCTTTCAATTCCTGTGGCAAAGACGCCAAGGCGATCACTTCCTGCTGTGAACGCTCTGCCATTTGCGACAAAAGCGCTTCTTTTTCTGCCCCGCGGGACATTTGCCACATCCCCAGCTTGACCAAGAGCGCTGTCATCGCCAGAGTGAATACAAGAAAACCAATCCGTCTTATTTGCCGTATGTTGGAAGAAGACATCCGGTCACCTTTTTGACTCTCAGGAGGCAATATGCTGCTCAAAGGGATCCTCGTCTGCCTGTTGGTCTTTATCGTGTTTAATCTGTTCCGTGCTCTGCCGATTATGCTTAAGGGTCAATCCGACGTTCCCATGTCCCGCTTTTTAGGACGTCGCGTTTTGTTCTCTGTGCTTGTATTTGTCATCTTGCTGGTTGCTTTGGCGACTGGGGTGATTGAACCCAACAGCCGCCCTTATTGATTCGCTTCGCTACAAGATGTAGACGAACACGAACAGACACAGCCAAACCACATCTACAAAGTGCCAATACCAAGCCCCGGCCTGGAAGGCGAAGTGATGCTCAGGGGTCATGTGTCCTTTCAGTACCCGCAACCAAATAATGAACAGAATGATCGAGCCAAGGAAAACATGCATACCGTGGAAACCGGTAAGCAGGAAGAAGGTATTCCCGTAAATCCCTGAATCCAGTCTGAGGTTCAGCTCTTGGTACGCGTGCACATATTCTTCCACCTGAAGCCCAAGGAAAATCCACCCCAGTAACACGGTGACACCAAGAAACAGTTTCACGCGTTGGCGGTTGCCTTCTTCCATCGCCACATGTGCAAAGTGCAGCGTGACAGACGAAGCAAGCAGAATAATGGTGTTAATCAGCGGTAAACCCCAAGCCCCCATGGCCGTGGTTTCCGTGCCATCTGGCGTTTTCACCAAAGGCCAACCTGGAATAAAGTCAGGCCAGAGCACCGCTGCCGTCATGGCATTGTTGCTCGCCCCTCCCAGCCAAGGAACCGCAATGATGCGGGCATAGAACAGTGCGCCAAAGAAAGCGGCAAAGAACATCACTTCCGAGAAGATGAACCAGCTCATCCCCTGACGGAATGAACGATCCATTTGCGCTGAATACAATCCGCCCATCGACTCATGAATCACATCGCGGAACCAGCCAAACAGCATAAACATCAAAATGCCGGTGCCTATCAGAAGCATCCATGGGCCATTGCCACCGAACAATCCGGCGACTGTCGAACCAGCGCCCATTGCGATAAAGAACAAGGCAATAGCACCGACAATCGGCCACTTGCTCTGCGCGGGCACATAGTAATTTTCGTACTGGGCATCGGTATTGGTATCTGTCGTCATGATGACCTCACTGCATTTACTGAGTCACAGGCTCAGTCTTTGCGCTAAACAGGGTATATGCCAGCGTCAGGGTGCTGATGTCTTCCGGCAGTTCCGGGTCGACATAAAACACCAGTGGAAGTTCTGCGTCTTTTCCTGCTTCAAGGGGCTGGCGGTTAAAGCAGAAACATTCAATTTTGTTCAGGTATTGCGCGGCAAGACCCGGGGTAACCGAAGGCACCGCCTGTCCGACCGAGTTCACCAAGGTATTATTGGTGGCACGGTAAGCGATGGTGCGTGTCTCTCCCGGATGCACGGTGAGCTTTTTCACTTCAGGCACAAAATCCCAGCCAAGACCGGGATTAATGTAGGCGACAAACTCAACGGTGACGGTGCGGGAAAAATCCACCTGATTACTTTCCGTCGCCGCGACATCACTGGTTTTACCGTTAATGCCAGTGATGTCGCAGAACACGTCATAAAGTGGCACCAGTGCGAAGGCAAAGCCAAACATCAGCACAGCCAAGCCCGCCAGCTTTGCTGCTGAACGTCCTGTTTTTTGTGTCTGCTGTTCTTGCTCTGCCATACGCTATCCTCAATCGATTTTCGGTGGTGTTGAGAAGGTGTGATAAGGCGCAGGTGAAGGCACCGTCCATTCCAATCCTTCTGCACCTTCCCAAGGTTTCGCTGGCGCAGGCTCGCCGCCGCGAATACATTTCACCACCAGCACTAGGAAGATGAGCTGGGAGAAACCGAACAGGAAAGCACCGACACTGACAATCGCGTTGATATCAGCAAACTGCAGGGCGTAATCCGGAATACGACGTGGCATGCCAGCCAGCCCCAGGAAGTGCATTGGGAAGAACAGGATGTTGACCGAAATCAGTGAGCACCAGAAGTGCCAGTTGGCGAGCGTCTGGTTGTACATATGTCCGGTCCATTTTGGCAGCCAGTAATAAGCCGCTGCCATGATGGAGAAGATAGCCCCGGACACCAGTACATAGTGGAAGTGCGCCACCACGAAGTAAGTATCATGGTATTGGAAGTCAACCGGTGTTATTGCCAGCATCAGGCCAGAGAAGCCCCCGATGGTGAACAACACAATAAAGGCGAGCGCAAACAACATGGGCGTCTCAAAAGTCAATGAGCCTCGCCACATGGTCGCCACCCAGTTAAACACTTTCACCCCAGTCGGCACCGATATCAACATGGTGCAGTACATGAAAAAGAGCTCTGCAAACACCGGCATGCCTGTTGTGAACATGTGGTGCGCCCATACAACAAAGCTCAAGCCTGCAATGGATGCGGTCGCGTAAACCATAGACGCATAACCAAACAGTGGTTTGCGGGCAAACGCTGGCACAATCGCTGAAATGATCCCGAAGCTCGGCAGGATCATGATGTACACCTCTGGGTGTCCGAAGAACCAGAAGATGTGCTGGAACATGACCGGGTCGCCACCACCGGCGGCATCAAAGAATGATGTGCCGAAGTACTTATCGGTCAGCACCATGGTAACCGCCCCCGCAAGCACTGGCATCACCGCAATCAACAGGAAGGCAGTGATAAACCAGGTCCAGACGAACAGCGGCATCTTCATGTAGGTCATGCCCGGTGCACGCAGGTTCATGATGGTCACTATCACGTTGATCGCGCCCATGATGGAGCTGATACCCATGATATGAACAGCAAACACGAACAGTGCGGTGCTGTCTGGCGAATAGGTGGTGGATAGCGGTGCGTAGAAGGTCCAGCCAAAGTTTGGACCGCCCCCTTCCATAAACAGCGACATGATGAGCATCAGGAAGGCAAACGGCAGTATCCAGAAGCTCCAGTTGTTCATGCGTGGCAGTGCCATATCCGGCGCGCCAATCATCATAGGCACCATCCAGTTAGCCAATCCTGTAAAGGCTGGCATAACCGCGCCGAATACCATGATAAGGCCGTGAACCGTGGTCATCTGGTTAAAGAAGTTAGGGTCAACCAATTGCAAGCCCGGCTGGAACAACTCTGCACGGATCACCAGTGCCATCGCCCCACCCAACAAAAACATGGTGAAGCTGAAGATCAAATACATGGAGCCGATGTCTTTATGGTTGGTCGTTAACAGCCAACGCATCAACCCTCGGGGTTTATGATCATGGTCGTGGTCATCGTGACCGACCTGATCAGGCGTCATATCCGTCATTGCGATTTCTCCTTAAAGATCGTCACCGTTGAGCACAGCATTGATTTGAGACGCCTGAATGGCATCGCCCGTGTTGTTGCCCCAAGCATTACGCTCGTAGGTGATCACCGCAGCCAGCTCTTTCAGGCCAAGCTGCGCACCAAACGCCTGCATAGCCGTGCCTGGTTTGCCGTGAATTACAATATTGAGGTGGTCGAGTACCTTATCGGGATCAGCAGAGATGCCTTGTTGGGCAAGTGCCGGGAATACGCCGGGAAGACCCAGACCATTGACCTGATGACAGGCAGCGCAGCGTGAGTTGTACACGTCCTCACCCAGCTCCATCAGCTCTTCCATGTCCATGTTCATCGCCAGCAATTTCTGCTCTTCTTCTTTCACCTTGGCTTGCGCAGCCGCCGTTTCCGTCACCCAGGCCTCGAACTCGTCAACCGGTTTGGCAATCACCACAATCGGCATAAAGCCATGGTCTTTACCACAAAGCTCTGCACACTGACCGCGGTAGATTCCCGGCTTGTCTATACGCGTCCACGCTTCGTTGATAAAGCCTGGGTTAGCATCTTTCTTCACGGCAAAGTCCGGCACCCACCAAGAGTGGATGACATCTTCGGAGGTGATCAGGAAACGCACCTTCTTGCCAATCGGCACCACCAGCGGGCGGTCAACTTCCAGCAGGTAGGTGTCACGTTTGGCTGATTCACCATCAATTTGCGCGGCAGAAGTCGCCAGCAAAGAGAAGAATTCCACTTCATGGTCGAAATAGCGGTAATGCCATTTCCACTGAGAGCCGGTCACCTGAATCGTCAGTTCTGAATCAGACGGGTCTTCCATTGCCAGCAACACCTTGGTTGCCGGAACAGCCATACCAATAAGGATCAGAAAAGGGATTAGCGTCCAGAGAATCTCCACTTTGGTGCTTTCATGAAAATTCGCGGCCACCGCGCCTTTGGATTTGCGGTGATGGATGATAGACCAGAACATCACGCCGAAAACGACCACGCCGATAGCTACACAAATCCAGAGAATCGTCATATGAAGGCCATAGACTTTCTCACTGATTTCCGTCACACCGGGAGTCAGGTTAAACGAGGATGCTTCGTTGGCAGCATTGGCCGCAAACGAAGAGAAAATTGCGAGCGCGTATAGAAGTTGGCGAGTCTTCACCGGTTCCCTCCTCAAAGTCACTTCGCAGTGCTAAATGTAAATGGATGCAAAAAATGAAAGTTTGGTTAACACTCTGTTTACAACTAAAGCTAGGCAAGGAACGTGGAAAGAACAAAATTTGAGCGGCAGAATGCCCCGAAACATGATGCCAGCCACGAATTTACGAGATGAAGACAACTGTTTCATCCTCAACGATTTTGTGCCGCTTTTCTTAAAAAACTTCAGAAATCCAAAGCAAAAAAATCTTTATTTTAAGAAGAGTTAATGCCTTGTTTTGAGGAAAGTGACCGAGCGGAACAGAGAATTGCGGGTGTGCAAAAATGCAGAGGGGAAGCGGCCTGTAGCACGAAAAACTCGCAAAAAGAAAGGCAGCGTCGGACTTTTCATCCGAAGCTGCCTGTTTCTATAACTCTTGTAATGCGAAGCTGGAGTGTTACATCCAGTCTGTGTTGCGAATCACACCAACGGCAATACCTTCAATGGTGAGATGCTGGTGAGCTAGGTCAACCACGATCGGCGCGAATTCTTCATTCTCAGCATGAAGCAGCACCTGATTGCCTTTGCGCTCAAGGCGCTTCACGGTGACATCATCTTCAACACGCGCGACAACCACTTGACCATTTCGCACGTCCTGCGTTTTATGTACCGCCAGCAGGTCACCATCCATAATACCGATGTCTTTCATACTCATACCGCTAACGCGTAACAAGAAATCCGCATTCGGTTTGAACAGGTTCGGATCAACCTGATAGTGCATTTCCACGTGCTCTTGCGCGAGGATAGGTTCACCGGCTGCCACGCGACCAATCAAAGGCAGGCCTTCGTCGTCGTTCGCCGCTTCGGTTTCCACCAACAAGCGGATACCGCGTGATGCACCAGGTACGATTTCAAGCACGCCTTTACGCGCCAGCGCTTTCAGGTGCTCTTCTGCCGCATTGGCAGAACGGAACCCGAGTTCTTTCGCGATTTCGGCACGCGTCGGTGGCATACCGGAGTCATCGATCTTTGCTTTGATCAAATCAAAGACTTGCTGTTGTCTTGCGGTTAACGGCTTCATATCATGACCTGTCTTTTTATACAGTTAACTGTGAGTATATCCAGTGTTTAACCACTTGAAAAGGCGGATTTTGCGCCAATCTCTAATAAAGGCGCTGCTCAGCTCACAATTTTTCTGACTGCCCAGCTCACCATACCTTGGCTCAACCTTGACATAAGCCCGCGGATTGGTGTCATTTCCCTGCAAGTTCGGGGATGTTTTCTGCTAGACTTGCCACGCACAAAATATAAGAGGCTGCGATCAGATGTCTGCTTGCCAATCGATTTATCACAAGCTATTGAATTTACCGCTGTCGGTACTGGTGAAAACCATCAGTATTCCGTCAGATCCCATAAACCAGCTGGACCTCGATCTGTCCCGCCCTATGGTTTATGTCTTGCCGTTCCGCTCTCATACCGATCTGCTGACCTTGCGCAGCAGCTGTCTGCAACTGGGTTTGCCGGACCCACTGGAACCTTTGGAGCTGGGTGGAAAAAGCCTGCCGCGCTATGTCTGTGTGTCTGAAGGCAAGCGCATGTTTAAAGACAGCGACCCTGTCCCGGCAGACTCCCTCACTCTGTTCACCGAATGGCTTGAACTGCACAAGCGTGACACTGAGCTCGACATCCAAATGGTGCCGGCATCTGTGGTGTGGAATCGCGACCCAGGCAATGAATCACGCCCGGCAGCACCTGCCCTGCAAGCCATGAATGGCCTGCAAAAGTGCTATACCATTTTCACGCTTGGCCGTGACAGCATGGTTCGCTTTAGTAATGCGGTTTCTCTGCGTTTTATGGCAGACAAACACGGCACGGACACCACGATCGCGAACAAGCTGGCACGTGTGGCGAAAATCCACTTCTCACGCCAGAAAATGGCGGCATCAGGCCCTGGCTTGCCGGATCGCCAACTGCTGTTCAAACGCCTGCTGGCCTCAAAAGCCATTGATAAAGCGGTACAGGATGAAGCTGCAAGCCGTGATGTACCAGTAGAGAAAGTGCGTAAAGAAGCCATCGACATGATGGAAGAAATCGCTGCGGACTTCTCACCAAGCCTTATCCGCTATGCCGATCGCCTTCTGACCTGGCTTTGGAACAAGCTGTATCAAGGCCTTAATATCAATAACTCCGAGCGTGTCCGTAAGCTGGCGCAAGATGGTCATGAGATTGTGTACGTGCCTTGCCACCGTTCGCACATGGACTATCTGCTGCTTTCGTACGTGCTGTATAAAGAAGGTCTGGTGCCACCGCACATCGCGGCGGGCGTAAACCTGAACTTCTTCCCGGCGGGTCCTATTTTCCGTCGCGGCGGCGCGTTCTTCCTGCGCCGTACTTTTAAGGGCAACCGCCTCTATTCCACGGTATTTCGCGAATATCTGGCTGAGCTTTTTGCCAAAGGTTACTCGGTAGAATACTTCTCGGAAGGCGGTCGTTCGCGTACTGGCCGTCTGCTTCCGGCGAAAACCGGCATGCTGGCAATGACCATTCAAGCGATGCTGCGCGGCCTTAAACGCCCAGTGACTCTGGTTCCAGTCTACATCGGCTACGAGCACGTGATGGAAGTGAGCACCTACGCCAAAGAGCTTCAGGGCAAGCGAAAAGAGAAAGAAAGTTTCGGCCAGGTGCTGGGCATTCTTCGCAAACTGCGTAACTACGGTAAGGGCTATGTGAACTTCGGCGAACCGATTCCTGTGAACCACTTCCTGAATGAGAAGGCACCGGATTGGCAGAAAGACATCGACCCGATTGAACCTCAGCGTCCAGATTGGCTGCTTCCAGCGGTGAATGAGTTGGCAGAGCGCATGATGACCAAAATCAATGATGCTGCTGCAGCCAATGCCCTGACCCTGTGTGCGACAGCTCTGCTCGCCTCCCGCCAGAGCGCGCTCAGCCGTGAGGCGCTGGAAGAACAACTGACCATTTACCTCGAGTTGTTACGTCAGGTACCGTATTCAGCGACCAGTACAGTACCTGACGATTCCGCGCAGGAGTTAGTTGAGCATGCGCTGAGCCTGAACAAGTTCGTGGTCGAAAAAGACTCGCTGGGTGAAGTGATTTCGCTGGATCGTCAGCAGGCCATCTTGATGACTTTCTACCGCAACAACATCATTCACCTGTTTGCAGTACCTTCACTGATCGCGCAAATGCTGGTATTTAAGACCCGTGTTTCACGTGAAAACCTGATGGACTCGATTCGCCAGCTTTACCCGCTGCTGAAAGCTGAGCTGTTCATGAGCTTCGACGATGCTGCGCTTCAAAGCTACATTGATGCGACCTTGATTGAGCTTGAGCGTCAATCGCTGATCACCGTAGACGGTGACACCATCAGTCGTAACAACGGCAAGCTGACTCAACTTCAGTTGCTGGGCCGCACGATTGCAGAAACCCTGCAGCGCTACGCGATCACCCTGACGCTGTTCAGCCATGAGCCAGACACCTCGAAGTCCGATCTGGAACAGCAAAGCCAGATGATGGCACAACGTTTGAGCCGTCTACACGGTATCAACGCACCGGAATTCTTCGACAAAGGCGTGTTTGCGACTTTGCTGAACTCGCTGCGTGAACAGGGCTATCTGAATGACGACGACCATGCCCGCGCTGATCGCGTTGAGGCGCTCCGCGAGTGTGTATTCGGTTTGATTTCACCGGAAGTGCAGCTAACCATTCAGGCTATTCTGAACCAGCCATCAGAAGACTAATCATCTGATCGCTAAAAACAAAAAACCTCGCCAATGTGCGAGGTTTTTTATTACTGCTATACCCAAACAACTTGAAGATGCAGGATTCAGCGAGTTTGACTGGCGTTGTGATCGCGGCGTTCCTT